>JAIDSL010000142.1 GCA_029061255.1 Muribaculaceae bacterium | reverse complement strand
ATTGCTGTGCTGCTTGTCCTGATTTGCGGATTCTACATCTCTTTCTCGTTTGTGACATCACACTATGAGAAACTGGCAAATGAATACGCTACCAAGGCAGCCGGCACTTCAGACGTGACAAATGATGTCTACAAACAGAGTCTGAAACAGTACAATGACTCTATCGACAAAGAGAAGGTTTACCTCGGTTATACCTACAACCAGGTTCGCCAGATGGAAATTGGCCTCGGCCTCGACCTCAAGGGTGGTATGAACGTGGTCCTCGAGATCTCAGTGCCTGACATCCTTCGTCAGTTTGCCGCCGGAGAGCCCCAACTTAAGGAAATCAACGCTGCCATCGACAAGGCTAAGGCTGCCGGCGCAAAGACTTCCGACAAAGACTTCATCAATAAATTCGCTTCTTATTTCCAGCCGGGCACCATGGCTTCTCTCTTCACTCGTGAAGGCGAGTTCCTTGGCAAGATCAAGAGCAACTCTTCAAATAGCGAAGTGACTGCCGCTCTCAACGATCAGGTAGACAGCCAGGTGGATGCTGCATTCAATATCTTCCGCACTCGTATCGACCAGTTCGGTGTAGTAGCTCCTAATATCCAGAAGCTTCAGGACAAGAAAGGCCAGATCCTTCTCGAGCTCCCGGGTGTGAAGGAACCGGAGCGCGTCACTGAACTTCTTAAGTCAAGCGCTAACCTTGAGTTCTTCGAAGTCTACAACTACAACGAGATCGCTTCAGACCTCAATAACTTCGCAATGGCTTACGCTGCTCAGGACACCATCAACCACCTCAACCTTATCCAGCTTCTCGGCGGCGCTCAGCGCAGCGGTAGCCCGGTGATCGGTTTCGTTGCTCCTGCCAACCGTAACCTTGTAGACTCCATCCTCAATTCTGACCTTGCAAAGCAGAAGCTCCCCAGCGATTTCCACGCAGCTTGGGAAGTAAAGGCTGTTGAGGTGCCTGTAGCTGACGCTCAGGGTAACCCTATTCCAAAGGGAAATGGCGAATATAAGACCACTCCTTATTGGCAGCTTATCGCACTCAAGGGTGAAGCCGCTCTCGAAGGAGATGCTGTGACAAGCGCTACTTCTGAATACGACAATATGCGCGGTAATACTGTCAACATGCGTATGAACGACCGTGGTGCTCGCGAATGGGCTACTATAACCCGCAGCAATATCGGTCGCCCCATCGCAATCGTACTTGACGAACACGTATACTCATTCCCGAATGTAAACAATGAGATTACAGGCGGAAGCTCTGAGATCACCGGCAACTTTACTCCCGAAGAGGCTAACGACCTTGCAAACGTGCTGAAGTCCGGTAAGATGAGTGCCAAAGTTGACGTTGTCAGCAACAACGTTATCGGCCCGAGCCTTGGTGCAGAGGCAATCCAGCAGGGCTTCATCTCATTCATTGTGGCTCTCGTGCTCCTCATGATCTTCATGATCGCTATCTATGGCTTGATTCCTGGTCTCGTGGCTAACGTGGGCCTTATGCTCAACCTTTACTTCACTCTCGGTATCCTCGCCTCGCTCCAGGCTGTGCTTACACTTTCCGGTATCGCCGGTATCGTGCTTGCCCTTGGTATGGCAGTCGATGCCAACGTGCTTATCTTCGAGCGCACCAAGGAAGAGCTTAAGAGCGGCAAGAAGCTCCGTCAGGCTATCTCAGAAGGCTACAGCAATGCATTCTCTGCAATCTTCGACTCCAACCTTACTTCTGTCATCACCGGCGTGATCCTCCTTATCTTCGGTTCAGGCCCGATCAAGGGTTTTGCAACGACCCTCATCATCGGTCTTGTCTGCTCATTCTTCACTGCAGTATTCTTGACCCGCATCGCATTTGACCTCATCACAGCCAATGGCCGTTGCGCCAACATGACATTCGATACAAGCATCAGCCGCAATCTCTTCACAAATACCAAGATCAACTTCCTCGGCAAGACCAAGGCTGCTATGCTCGTATGGGGTCTCCTCATCGTCATCTCCGTGGTGTCGCTTTTGGTGCGCGGTATGAATCAGGGTATCGACTTCTCCGGTGGCCGTAATTATGTGGTTCAGTTTGAGAAGAATGTGGTTCCCTCCGATATTCAGGAGCGTCTGCTTACTCAGCTTCAGGAAGCTGCCGGCGACAAGACTGTCAGCGTAGGTGTCATTACTATCGACAACGACACAAAGGTACGTATCTCAACCAGCTATAAGATCGACGACGAGAGCGAAGGCATCGAGAATGAGATCACCGACCTCCTCTACAAGGGTCTGCAACCCGAGCTTACCAACGCACAGGGACAGGTGATGGATAAGAACGCCTTCTCAGTGAGCGATGAAAGCCACGGTATCATCTCGATTCAGAAGGTAGGTCCTTCTGTGGCCGACGACATGAAGCGTGACGCATACTGGGCAGTTGGCATCGCAGTGCTCTGTATGTTCCTCTACATCCTTCTCCGTTTCCGCAACATCGCCTTCTCAGTTGGTGCAGTTTGCGCTGTGGCTCTCACTGCATTCCTGATCATAGGCTTCTACTCACTCTGCTGGGGCTTCCTTCCATTCTCTATGGAGATCGACCAGTCGTTCATCGCTGCTGTGCTGACCATCATCGGTTACCAGATCAACGATACAGTGGTGGTATTCGACCGAATCCGTGAGATGATGAAGGTATACCCGAAGGAGGACCGTTATGATACTTTCAATAAGTCGCTCAATACTACTCTTACCCGTACGATCATGACATCGTTCTCCACCCTCTTGGTGCTCCTCTGCATCTTCTTCCTTGGTGGCGACACAATCCGCTCATTTACATTTGCGATGATCTACGGTGTGATTGTAGGTACATTCTGCTCGCTCTTCTGTGCAGCTCCTGTGGCTTACGCCATCCTCAAGCGCTCACTTGCGAAGAAGGCTACAGTTGACGCAGCAGGCCCCGCACTCCAGGGCAACCGCCGCTTCAAATAATCCGTAATCCATCAGATATCTGATATTGATATCTGTCAATGACCTTGTTGGGACGCACGGCTTGTGCGTCCCTTTTTTTATTTTTTCATTTATCCTAATTATTTTTCTTGCGAAATCTGAAAAAAAACATTAATTTTGCATCTTGAATATCCGTGTGCATTCCGCACTCGGACAATTCGCCCATTATCAACAATAACAACATTAAAAACTCATACCGCCCCCTGTAATGGACAAGAACACAGTCTATGGCCTGATTCTGATGGCCCTCGTTTTCTTCGGTTTCATGTATTTTACATCGCCTGATCCAGCCGCTGTGGAGGAACAGGCTCAGACAGAGCAGACTGTAGCTGACAACCAACCAGCTGCGGCAGCCCTTTTCTCCGACACTGAACGCGAATGGCTCGCCAAAAACATTCTCACTAACGGAACTCCGGTGACTACCGAAGATGGCAAGAGTGCCCTTGAGATCAATAGCAACGGAGTGAAGCTTGCCCTTGCCGGCGATTCCATCTATGGAACTGTAGCCGTAAACGGCAAAATCCTCAATTGGAAAGACATATCGACAAATAATCTCTCTGCCATGACTGCAGCCGAACATACGGCGGCAATCGACAAAGTGCGTGCCCTATCCAACTCTATAGGACGCTATGGCAGATTCGCAACTTTCCTATCCGGAGATGACAAAAAGTTTATCCTTGAAAACGAGGTGATAAAACTCGACTTGTCTTCAAAGGGTGGTATGGTGACTCGTGCAGAACTCAAGAAATATGATACTGAATACGACCCCGACGAGACAAAGAAAGTCAAGAAGAAAGTCGTGATGTTTGATAGCGAGTCAAATCAAATGAGCTTCATCCTTCCTCTTCCTCAGGAAATCTCTACTGCAGATCTTTATTTTACTCCAAAGGAGGTGACTGACTCTACCGTCTTCATGACTCTTGACCTCTCCGCAGATGCTTTCTGGGGTATCAAATATACCCTTCCCAAAGGAGATAGCTATATGGTGAAGATGGAGATTATCCAACAGAATATGGCTCCCATTGTGCAGAGCAACGTCAGAAAACTCGGCATCAACTGGCATCAGGATATCCATCGCCAGGAAAAAGGACGTATGTTTGAGGAGCGAAACTCACGTCTTGCCTATAAGTTCCTTGGTGGTTCTGTAGAAGAAATGAGCGAGAACTCCAACAAGAGCAAAGAGCGCCAGCAGAAGCTGAAGTGGATTGCCTTCAAGAATCAGTTCTTCTCCTCTGTCCTCATTGCCGACAAGAACTTCAATTCAGCCGACTTCAACAGCGAGGTGCTTAAGAACAGCGTTTATCTGAAGTCGCTTACAGCTGATGCAGAAGTCAACGATTATGACTGGAACACCCCGAATCCCGCAGGGTTCAATTATTATATAGGACCCAACCTATATCCACTCCTTAATAAGATTGACAAGAACACATATGAGGATGAAAACCTCAAGCTGACAAAGCTTATCCCACTCGGATGGCCCATCTTCCGCTGGATTAATACCCTTATCGTCATCCCGGTATTCAACTTCCTCGGAAGCTTTGGCTGGAACTATGGCATCGTGATCCTTGTGCTCACTATTCTCCTTAAGCTCGTGCTCTTCCCGCTCACCTACAAGAGCTACGTAAGCCAGGCGAAGATGCGTATCCTTGCCCCGGATATCAAGGAGATCAACGACAAATATCCCGGCAACGAAAATGCCATGGTGCGTCAGCAGAAGACAATGGCTCTCTACAGCAAGGCAGGTGCAAGCCCCATGTCAGGCTGCCTCCCGATGCTGCTTCAGATGCCTATTCTCTTCGCGATGTTCACATTCTTCCCCAACTGTATCGAACTTCGCGGACAATCATTCCTTTGGGCTCACGACCTTGCGGCTCCTGATGCCATCATCTCGTGGAGTGGCCATATACCACTTGTCACGGAATACTTCGGCAATCATATTTCTCTCTTCTGCCTCCTTATGACAGCCACCAACATTATCTACACTCGCTCCACGATGCAAAGCCAGAGCGGCGGCATGCCGGGCATGAAGTGGATGATGTATCTGATGCCGATCATGTTCCTCGTCTTCTTCAACAACTACGCGGCAGGCCTAAGCTACTACTACTTCCTCTCCTTGCTCATCACCATCATCCAGACCTATGCTATCCGCAAATGGTTTGTCAAGGAAGAAGATGTGCGCCGCACCATGAAGGAAAATGCCAAGAAACCGCAGAAAAAATCAGGCTTCATGGCACGCCTCGAAGAAATGCAGAAAGAGCAGCAGCGCATGATGCGCGAGCAGCAGAAAGGCGGCAACCGTAAACGTTAAAGAAATCATGTTTTATCATGATGAATCAAGAAAATCATGATGAATCAAAAAAATCTTAAGACTTAAGACTCAAGACTCAAGACTAAAATGCGTCAATTCCGGATAATGCTGGCCTTGGTGATGCTGTTTGTGTCACTCCTCTGGCTCCTGCTTGGCACCAGGGCTCCGGTCTATGCGCTTATCGCGGAACAGTCGCAGATTATCCCGTCGGCCATCCAGTCCTGCTTTGGCGTCACTGTGGCGTGGATCATAGCCACACTTCTTTTCGGGCGCATTTACTGCGCAACTGTGTGCCCGGTAGGCACGCTTCAGGATCTCACCATCTGGAGCAGAAGGAAACTTGATCCTAAGCATACTTTCCGCTACGAGCCTCCGAGGAAGATATGGGTATTCATCCTTATCGCTTATATCGGTTCGCTCGTGGCAGGTATATGGGCAGTGGCATACGTGGTTGAACCGTGGAACATAATGCGCAACGCAGCCTCAGTAGTACGCCCTGCCGACACGGAGGCAACTTGGCAGGCGATCGGAGTATCTCTTGGTGTTGGCGTTGCAGCAGGGGGCGTCATGATTGCAGTCATACTCTTCAGCGCATGGAAGTGGGGTAGGAT
The DNA here is from genome assembly GCA_029061255.1 of Muribaculaceae bacterium. Classification (GTDB taxonomy): domain Bacteria; phylum Bacteroidota; class Bacteroidia; order Bacteroidales; family Muribaculaceae; genus Lepagella. The sequence continues at coordinate 46,479 of JAIDSL010000142.1, read as the reverse complement.
ATTCTGCACAGACGTCTGTCCAATTGGCACGGCACTCGGATGTCTGCACTCTCAGTCGTTGATGCATATCGCTATTGACCCCGACAAATGCATCAGTTGCATGAAATGTGAAGATGTCTGCGCATCAAGATGTATAAAGGTCGACCAGCGTCTTGTAGACAATTCACGATGCACCCGTTGCTTTGACTGCACTGAAGTTTGCCCCAACGATGCCATACGCTTCCAGCTCAATCGAGGACGCCATCGCCAGACCCCACTTATGGAACCAAATGCATAATTCATAATATGAAGCAATATTTAGACCTGTTACGCCACATACTTACCGACGGACACCGTAAGGAAGACCGGACCGGAACCGGAACGATATCCACTTTCGGGTATCAGATGCGGTTTGACCTTTCTGAAGGTTTCCCATTGGTGACTACAAAAAAGACTCACTTAAAGAGCATCATATATGAACTCCTTTGGTTTCTTAAAGGAGATACAAATGTGAAGTATCTTCAAGAGCATGGTGTGAGAATATGGAATGAATGGGCTGATCCGGACGGTGACCTCGGCCACATCTATGGCTATCAATGGCGCTCTTGGCCCGACTATAATGGAGGACATATCGACCAGATCAAAGAGGCGGTGGAGACACTTAAGAATAATCCGGATTCCCGGCGCATCATAGTCAGCGCCTGGAATGTGGCAGACCTCGGCAATATGATTCTCCCTCCTTGCCATGCCTTCTTCCAGATGTATGTAGTGGATGGTAAGCTTTCATTGCAATTATATCAACGAAGTGCCGACTGCTTCTTAGGCGTTCCATTCAATATCGCATCTTACGCATTGCTTACTATGATGCTGGCCCAAGTATGCGGGCTTCAACTGGGGGAATTTATCCACACTCTTGGCGATGCTCATATCTATTTGAACCATCTCGACCAGGTCAATCTCCAATTGACCCGTGAGCCACGCGCTCTGCCTAAGATGAAGATCAATCCTGATGTGAAAGATATATTTGATTTTAAATACGAGGATTTCACTCTCGAAGGATATGATCCTTGGCCTGCAATCAAAGGGGAGGTGAGCGTATGATCGAAAACCGTCAACTTGCGATGATAGCAGCAGTCGGTCCTGGCCTTGAGCTCGGGATTGACGGCGATCTTGTGTGGCACATTTCGGCAGACCTCAAGAATTTCAAACGCCTTACACTCGGACATCCTGTCATCATGGGGCGGAAAACCTGGGAATCTCTTCCCAAGCGCCCACTCCCCGGACGCCTCAACATTGTGCTTTCGCGTAGCCTGGAAAAGGCGGAAGGTGCTGTAGTGGCAGCATCTTGTGAAGAGGCGCTGGATGCATGTGCCGGTCTTGAAATGCCGTTTATCATGGGTGGTGAAGATATCTACCGTCAATTCTTGCCAATGGCAACCAAGCTTTTTATCACAGCTGTAGATGCTCCTGTGCCGGAAGGCGTGGATGCATGGTTTCCTGAATACCGCGACGAATGGCAAGTTGATGAAGCTTCGGAATGGGTCGACGACGGCAACGCAGTAAAATACCGTTTTGAGTCATGGAAAAGGATTTGAAACTGACATTCATAAGCAGAAGTGACCTTCGGGGAGGAGCAGCAATTGTCACCTATAGGTTAGTTGTGGCGCTCCGGGAGCTTGGGGTGGATGCCCGTATGTTGGTATGCGAAAAAATCAGCCATTCCGATTTCGTGCGTGTATGTGCGCCATTCAGAAAAATACAATATTGCTTCTTGAAGGAGCGTCTCGGGGTGTATGTACGAAATGGTTTCAAGAAAAGCACCTTGTTTAAGATCGACACAGCATCAGAAGGCTTGCCATTGTGGTCACATCCATGGGTGAAGGATGCCGATGCCATCTTCCTTGGATGGGTGAATCAGGGAATGCTCAGTTTCAAAGGTCTAAGAAAGATAATTGCCCTCGCTAAGCCGGTGGTATGGATTATGCACGACATGTGGAACATGACAGGGATATGCCATCATGCCGAAGGGTGCACGGGATACCTTAGGCAATGTGGAGATTGCCCTCTCTTAGGCAAGAAGGCTCATCACAACGACATATCCCACCATATTTGGGAAGTAAAGAAAAAACTGTATGCCCCCGGCAGGATCAGGTTTGTGGCGGTCAGCACATGGCTTGCGAATAAGGCTGAACAGAGCGGTCTGATGAACGACCTTGTGGTGAAGGTGATCCCAAATCCTTTCCATATTTCTACAGCCGACGATGTCCGCGACAGGGCAGGAAAAAGAAACGGTCCTGTCAGGATCATTTTCGGTGCCGCACGTCTGGATGACCCTATCAAGGGATTGCCGGTGTTGAAAAAGGCTATGGAGGTGTTGAGAAGTTCGTATCCTGATGTGGCATCAAATGTGGAATTGGTTACCTTCGGTGCCTTTAAGAACATTGATAATCTCCGGAATTTTGCTGTCCATCATATCCATCTTGGAGTGCTGAAAGGGGCGGAGGAAATCAAACAGGCTTATTCAGATTGCGATATTGTGGTTTCTACTTCTGACTATGAGACGCTTCCCGGCACTCTTGTGGAGGGTCAGGCATATGGATGCATTCCTGTAGCCATAGATCATGGAGGGCAGCGTGACATTGTGGAGCACCTTAAGACAGGATGGCTTGCCACATGGAATGATTCTCCTTCCATCAGAGCCGGAATGGTGGCGGAAGGTATTGTCTGGGCATACCGGAATGTAGACAATCATGATCTCCTTGTCAGGATGAAGAAATCCGTGCAGAAAAAATTCAGTGCTCCAGAGGTAGCCCGACGCATCCTCGATTTCACATTCCCTGACTCGGTGTCGTTGCAAGACGTTAGGTAACTTCGTAGTGCCATATCTTCCTCAGCGGATGGTTAGGATAAAAAAAAGACACTGCTTAAGCAGTGTCTTTTTCGTCGGGGTGACAGGATTCGAACCTGCGACCACCTGGTCCCAAACCAGGTGCGCTACCGGACTGCGCTACGCCCCGATTGCTTAGTGGATTTCCCTTTAGCACTGCAAAATTAATTCTTTTTCCCGAATCCTCCAAACATTTTCCCATTTTTTTTCAAAATTATACTCGGATAATAACATTTCCACCTCTACATTCGTTATTTCAATATGAAACATCTCAGAAATATCCTTAAAGTCACTGCTATCTTGGCAGCGCTTTTACTGACTTTGCCGGCCTATGCCGACAAGAAAGACTCAAAGATATCTTTCAAGGAAACTGTCTACGATTTCGGGAAAGTGTCCCTTAAAGGTGGAAAAGTTTCCCATGAGTTCTCCTTTACTAATGAAGGAGACCGGAATCTTGTGATAACTAATGCCAGGGCGGATTGCGGATGTACTCGTCCTGAATATGATGATTCTCCCGTAGCTCCGGGTAAGGGCGGAAAGGTGAAAGTGACTTTTGCACCAGCGGCGAAAGGACACTTCTCTAAGAAAGTCACTGTAACTACTAATGGGAGCCCGCGAAAGGCGCGACTCCTGATTAAAGGGGAAGTGGTAGAATGAAAAGTTTATTTAAATGTGTAAATCGTCCATGGCAGGCAATTGCAGTTGTCTGCTTGTTGGCATTGTCGCCTATGGCATATTCCCAAATAGAGAAATCCCTTCAGTTTATACCGGATAAGGTTGACTTTGGAGTGATAAGGGAGGAGAATGGCAAGGTGACTCGTAAGGTGAAGGCTGTAAACATTTCCCCGGACTCAACCTGCATTGTTTCTGCCCGCACAAGCTGTGGATGCTCGGCTGCCGAATATTCTGAAGAAATACTTGCGCCCGGTGACACTACTGAGGTCACTGTATCGTATGACCCTACAAACCGACCCGGAAAATTTCAAAAAACAGCAAGATTCTTCACCGGTAAAGAAAGAATAGGAAATTCCATTAAGCTCAATGGCACAGTTATACCAAGCAAGAGAAACCTTGACAAAGCATATCCTGAAAAGGCAGGTGTCTTGAGGCTGAGCACATTGATGTTGAGTGCAGGCGAGGTGTCAAGAACAGAGGCCCGCCCTCTATTTGTGGGTCTCTATAATGACAGCGACGCTCCATTGGCACTCGTCGCATCGACTGACGCCGATGCTCTCGAGGCAGGACTTGCTCCCGACACAATAGAGCCATTTGGCATCGCCACTCTCACGCTTATGCTCAAAGGCAGAAACATTCCTGCTGCGGATACAGAAATCCTATACAAGGCACACATTATAAATGCTTCCACCTCTGATACTATTCTTTCCATTCCCGTCGTAGGAAGTGTCAAATAACATAATATTTCAATCGAAGTAACCATGGAACATCCAGAAAACGATGCAAAATATACCGGACTCCGTGTCAACGCAGGAGTGACCTCCAACCCGACTGTCAATCCATATAGAAAGGTAATGAAGAAAAAGAGGATCCTTACAGCGGGAGAGTATGTGGAGGGTATTCTCAAAGGGGACGTAAGTCTTCTTGGGCGTGCTGTCACCCTGATAGAAAGCACAGCCGAGGCTCATCAGGCAATTGCTCAGGAAGTGATTGAGAAGTGCCTTCCATATAGCGGCAATTCCCGAAGAATAGGCATAACCGGAGTGCCTGGTGCCGGAAAGTCAACTTCGATTGATGAGTTTGGAACATATGTGATCCGCCAGGGCCATAAATTAGCAGTGCTTGCCATAGACCCAAGTAGTGAACGAACCCGTGGCAGTATTCTCGGCGACAAGACAAGGATGGAGAAACTTTCGCTCGAGAAAGATGCTTTCATTCGTCCTTCACCTTCCGGGGGCTCTCTTGGTGGAGTGGCACGAAAGACACGCGAGACAATCGTATTATGTGAAGCTGCCGGCTATGACCGTATCTTTGTAGAGACTGTCGGGGTTGGACAGAGCGAGACGGCTGTACATTCCATGGTAGATTTCTTCCTGCTGATTCAAGTGGCGGGTACCGGCGACGAACTTCAGGGTATAAAACGAGGCATCATGGAGATGGCTGATGGCATTGCTATCAACAAATGCGACGGTGACAATGTAGACCGTTGTAAACTCGCAGCCCAGCAGTTTCGCACGGCCCTTATGCTTTTCCCTCCTACTCCAAGCAAATGGGTGCCAGAGGTGGTGACATACAGTGGATATTACGGGTATGACATTGACAAGGTGTGGGATATGATTGACCGCTATTTCAAATATGTTGAGGAAACCGGATATTTTGAGCGAAAGCGCAACGAGCAGGCTCGCTATTGGATGACTGAGACCATCGAGGAGCAACTTAGAAGCAGTTTCTATCATACACCCGGTCTTAAAGAACTTTTGGAACAGAAAGAAATACGCGTGTTAAACAATGAGCAATCCTCATTTACGGCTGCAAAAGACGTTCTTGACTATTATTTTGATTCACTGCGCAAGTGATTGAAATATAGGTATATCATTCATTGGTTTGTATTGTGATGCAACCTATGTGAAAAATATTATTACCATAAGAGTTGCAGTTGTTAATTTTTTTAACTAACTTTGCATTGTTGCATAAGAGACAGCCGTGCAATTTACTTACTCCTCAGGTTAAAAAAGCTGATATACGAATGGCATCAACATTTTGGATATATACGGATTTAGCAGTTTTCTGTGTGGCATTGTTGCTTACAGGAATCATTATACCTCAAATTTTGCTCATCGCATTTAGTAAAAAGCTCTTTGATGAAGTCGATGAGAGAAAGATACATAAGGGAGTCGTGCCAAGACTTGGAGGCATTGCTTTTCTTCCGGCAATCATTTTCTCGATTTGCCTGGTGCTCTCTGTGAATATCAGTTTTGGAGTATCAGATTCATCTGAAGTTTTTGCCGGTTATGGCAAGTCGATAATGTATCTGCTTTGTGCCGAGATGTTGATGTTTCTTGTCGGTATTGCCGACGACCTTATTGGAGTAAGATACAAGGCAAAATTTGTAAGCCAGATACTTGCAGCTATATTTATATGTGCTTCAGGCGCATATATCCGCAATATGGAAGGTATGTTGTGGATTTATGAATTACCGTCATGGCTTGGGTGGTGTATTTCAGGATTTATAGTGGTCTATATCGTAAATGCTATTAATCTTATTGACGGAATAGATGGCTTGGCTTCCGGACTAAGCGGAATAGCGTTGATTTTCTATGGAATAGTGCTTGCAAATGCACAAGAATGGATGTTGAGTCTGCTTGTATGGGCACAGCTTGGAACTCTCGTTCCATTCTTCTACTACAATGTGTTTGGAAATCCCAAGAAGCGCAAGAAAATTTTTATGGGAGATACAGGTTCGCTTACAGTGGGCATGATCCTTGCCTTCATCGCATTGAATGTGACCAATATAACGACTCCTAATGTCACTACCGACTACAATCAGGTGGTGTTAGCTTTTTCTCCTTTGATTATACCGGTTTTTGATGTGGTTCGTGTGTATTTCCACCGCATCAGGCATCATAGGAATCCATTTTTGCCTGACAAATGCCATATTCATCATAAACTTCTTGCTTTAGGCCTAAACCAAAGAGCATCACTTTGCGCGATTTTGCTCTCTGCAGTGGTATTTATGCTTGTCAATGTCACGCTCTCTCCTTATGTGTCGGCTACATGGTTGCTCGTTGGCGATATCGTGTTATGGCTTTGCGGAAATCTTCTCATCACACGTGCTATTCGGAAGAAAGAAGCAAAGATGCATACTTCTCTTTATGATTAATCTATTTGACGAAAAACAAATGAATATAAAATTTGCTTTTAAGAGCACTCTTTTTGTGCTCATCTTGGCATGTCTGGCAGCAAGCTGCAGCGCTCCAAAGAATATTGCATATTTTCAGGGAGCACAAGATGCTGAAATCTTTGAGATAGCTTCTGCTGAATCCAAACAGATCACGGTTCAACCTTTTGACAAATTGTCAATTATCGTCACTTGCAAAGATCCTGCTCTCGCAAAAATGTTTAACCTTCAAATATTCACCAATACATCAGCACAAAAAAATGGTTTTAACGGCACTGATGATTACAGGGAGTATACGGTGGGATATAGCGACGGTATCAACGGGTTTACTGTGTCTCCGGAAGGAACAATCGACTATCCCGTGCTCGGGGTGATCAAGGTGGCAGGAATGACACGCAACGAGTTGGCTGCATTTATAAAAGGGGAAATAATGGGACGTGGACTTATAAAAGATCCAATCGTCACGGTAGAATTTTTAAATGTTGGTGTCTCGGTGCTTGGAGAGGTTTCTCAGCCTGGAAGATATGATATGAATGTCGATGTCTTGACTATAATGGAGGCTCTTTCGCTTGCAAGAGACCTTACGATTCAAGGAGACAGAAAGCACGTCAAGGTGCTTCGTAAAGAAGGAGACAAGGTGCAGGCTTACGTCGTAGATCTCACTGATGCCAAGGGGCTTGTGAATTCTCCTGTCTACTATCTGAAGCAGGGCGATATAGTCTATGTAGAGCCAAATGAAATGAAAAAACGCCAATCTACTACAAATGGCAACAATGTGACAAATGTAAGTTTTTGGCTTTCTGTGGCTTCACTGCTCACTTCTGCTGCAATTCTCTTTAAAAAATAATTGTCTGTTAAGATACACATATGTGGCTTTTTAAAGATAAAGTCGCTTCAATCGAAGAAAGCGGGATTCTTTCCGGTCTGACGGATTGGCATTCACATGTGCTTCCCGGGGTTGACGACGGAATAAAGACTCTCAGTGAGTCGTTACAGGTACTTAAGCATTTTGATGAGAAAGGAGTTGATACGCTATGGCTTACTCCTCATATCATGGAGGATTATCCTAACTCCACGGATAAACTTATTTCTCGTTTTGAAGAACTGAAAAATTCTTGGGACGGCAAACTGAAACTGCGTTTAGCATCCGAAAATATGCTTGATTCTCTTTTTGAGGAACGTTTGGCTGAGGGTGATCTTTTGCCAATCGGAGAGAATGGCGATCATCTTCTTGTAGAGACTTCTTATTTCTCTGCTCCGATGGGATTTGACGGAATGCTTGACTCAATTATGTCGGCCGGCTATTATCCCCTCCTTGCCCATCCTGAGAGATATACATATATGGATGAAAATGAATACAGGCGCTTGAAAGAAAAAGGAGTGAAGATGCAGCTCAATTATGTCTCGCTTGTAGGTGGATATGGGGAAACTTCAAGGAAGAAGAGCATATGGCTTCTCAAGAATGGTTTTATCGATGTCATCGGCAGCGATGTGCATCGGCTGGCAAGCAATCAAAATTTGATAGCCCAAAAACCATCGAAGAAGGAGCACCTTGATATGCTGATTTCGCTGACCAAAGGAAACCCTCAACTTTAATCACCGAATCAACCCCAAGTCTACAATTAAATGGCAATGAACGACAGGATTTTGCTTAGGATGTGCCGCATGTCTGGCCATGAGATGAGCTTCATCACTGAGGCTTTCGAAGGGGAATGGGTGGTGCCATTAGGCCCAAATGTGACAGGATTTGAAAAGGATCTTGAGAAATTTTTAGGAGCAGGACTCCCGGTGGTGGCTCTCTCTTCCGGAACAGCAGCATTACATCTCGGTCTCATTGGACTCGGCGTGAAAGAAGGTGATGAAGTGATGGTGCAGTCGATGACATTTAGTGCATCTGTCAATCCTGTCAGATATGTAGGGGCCATTCCTGTGATGGTCGATTCCGAAGAGGATACCTGGAATATGGATCCTGACCTTCTTGACATTGCTATTGCCGACAGAATTGCAAAAACGGGCAGAAAACCGAAAGCAATTGTGGTGGTGTGCCTTTATGGTATGCCGGCAAAGTATGAGCAGATCCTGAAAGTGGCTGAAAAATGGGAAATCCCGGTGCTTGAGGATGCTGCCGAGGCTTTTGGTTCAGAGTATGATGGAAGAAAATGTGGATGTTTCGGAAGGTATGGAGTGCTTTCGTTCAATGGCAATAAGATGATTACGACATCCGGTGGTGGCGCTCTTGTATGTCCGGATGAGGAGGCCTCTAAAAAAATAATGTACTTTGCTACCCAAGCCCGGCTCGGATATGCTTATTATCAACATAAAGATATTGGCTATAATTACCGTATGAGCAATATTTCTGCAGGCATCGGGCGAGGACAAATGTATGTGGCAGAGGAATATATAGCTCATCATCGTCATCGCCAGCAGTATTATAAAGACAACTTGGGTAATGTCGAGGGGATAACTATACATTGCAATCCTGACAGCCGATTTGACAGTAATTTCTGGCTCTCCACTGCGCTTTTGGCAGATTCTCTAAGAATCAAGGGGGAAGAAGATGCCTATGCTTCTGCTGTCACTTCTACAGTGGGTGGAGCCGGAGCCGTGACAGGGCAAGGGGCAGATGTGCATACCGACTGTGAGCCCAACACCAATGTGGAGGCTCTGAGACTTGGACTGGCAAAACTCGGAATAGAGACTCGTCCGCTATGGAAGCCGATGCATCGGCAACCGGTGTTTTCAGGATTTCCATCCTATTGCAATGGAGTGTCAGAAAGTCTTTTTCATCGAGGCATATGTCTTCCTTCAGGTCCTTATGTCACTGACAATGATGCAGACAGAGTGATCAATGCAATAAAGTCTCTTATATTGTGATGGAAAGCTCAGCTTTTGACCGAACTGCTCTTTTGGTGGGCAGGCAGGCTATGGAGAGAATCTCGGCCGTTAAAGTTATTGTGTTTGGCATTGGAGGAGTCGGAAGTTGGGTTGCTGAGTGCCTTGTCCGTACAGGTGTGCGTCATATTACTCTTGTTGATTCTGATAAAGTGGCTATTACTAATATCAACCGTCAGATGCCTGCTACTATCGCTACTGTCGGAGAGACAAAGACAACGGCTGCCAAACGCAGACTTCTCGAGATAAATCCGGATGCAGTAGTGCAGACGCTGACTCTTTTCTATGATGCTGATACAGCTTCTTCCATAGATCTTTCGGAATATGATTACATAGTGGACGCTATTGATTCTCTTAAAGATAAGGCTCTGCTTATTCTCAATGCTACGGCGAGCGGTAAGAAGTTTTTCAGTAGCATGGGGGCTGCCTTGAAAATGGATCCTACAAAAGTGAGGGTGGGGGAGTTCTGGACTGTGAGGGGATGTCCACTTGCAAGGGCGCTAAGAAATAGGTTTAAAAGAGATAAGAGATATCCTTCGAGAAAGTTTCAATGCGTCTATTCTGAAGAATTGCTTGAAAACAAGGGTGTCACCACAGAAACATGTGATTATAAAGCAAGCATCAACGGGAGTCTTTGTCATATTACTGCGATATTCGGTATGACTATAGCAGGAATGATAATAAGGGATCTCACGAGCTGTGGATAATTGATAAAAAGATAGCCAAAAAAATGATTAAGAATAGTCGAAATACCTTAAAAAAATTGTTGGTCTCGATGTTGGGAGTCGTTTCCACAATAGTTGCATATGCGGGAGTTCCATTGGAATATCATGCTTCTGTGACTGCTCAGGCTTCTTCAGAGTCGCTTTCTCCATATATGCTCGGGTCATGGAATGAGGGCCGATATGTTGAAGGCTCGGGAATATGGCAGGAGGCGGGAATCCTGAAACGTCTTGATATGTCGAAGCGTTTCAATTGGAGTGTTGGTTTCGACTATCTTGCGGGTGTCGGATCAAAGACCGATTACGCCCGCTGGGATGATGAATCAGCAACGTGGGGGCAAAATCCTGTGGGTAGGAATGCGTTCCGGGTTACACAGCTTTTTGGCGAGTTGAAATATCGCGCGGTCTATCTTACTGTTGGTATGAAAAATTCTAAGTCAGGTATTGTAGATGGACGATTGTCGAGCGGAGACCTGACACGAAGTAACAATGCTGCTCCTATTCCCGGTGTGGCAGCCGGATTTCTTGATTTTCAGGATATCCCATTTACAAACGGCTGGGTTCAGATAGATGGCGAGATAATGTATGGACGCATGATGGATTCCGGATTTAAACGACGAGAGTTCAACTATTATGCAGGAGCAGAAGCGTTAAATCTATATTATAACTATAAAAGATGCTATTTCCGCACAAATCCAGAGAAAAACTTTCATGTCGTAGTCGGAATGCAGGCTGCTGCAATGTTTGGAGGCACGACATTTAACTATACTGCAGGAAAACTTAAGGATACTGTCAGACGTGGATTCAAGTTTAAGGATCTGTTTCAAGCATTCTTTCCACAAGAAGGTGGAGAGGCATACTACGAGGGCTCTCATCTCGGTTCATGGGATTTAAAAGCCGTCTATAGATTTCATGATGACTCCAAGCTCAGCGCTTATTTCGAGTGGCCATGGGAAGACGGCTCGGGCATCGGGAGGATGAATGGCTGGGACGGTCTTTGGGGACTTCAGTATGATTTTGCCAGGAGTGGGATTTTGACCAAAGCTGTGGTGGAATATCTTGACTTTACCAATCAATCTGGCCCTATCCACTATGACCCGGATGATAATCCGGAAAGTCCGATGACAGGGCATGCAGCCGGGGCTGACAACTATTATAACAATGATTTCTACGGTGCTTATACGAATTATGGAATGGGCATAGGCAGCCCTTTCCTTGTCGCCCCAATTTATAACAGAAGTGGAATGCTAAGTTATCTTCACAATAGGGCAAGAGGATTCCACGCAGCTATAGAGGGAAATCCGACTGACCGCATTAGTTATCGCCTGATGGTGGGGTATGCGGAGGCTGGAGGCTCAGGATGGGTGCCTGATTTTAAAAAATCTCACTCTACATCGGCTATGATAGAAGGGCGTATGAAACCTGCGGGGAAATTGCCGGGATTCGAGGTGGGAGTTAAGTTGGCTTTCGACAAAGGATCGCTTCGTGGTGATAATTTCGGGGCTCAGCTTCAAGTGGCTTATCACGGAGATTTCAGTTTCTGAACATTGTATTAGATTGAAAACATACTCGAGCAATGAGAAAAGTATATTTATCAATAATTGTGTTGTCGCTTTCTTTAATCTGTGGCTGCACACAGTATAATGGGCATATAGGTCCGATATTTGGATCGTGGTCGCTTGTCGCAATGACAGAAGACGGGCTCCCCATTGATCTTGCTGATGAGACAGTGTTCAGCTTCCAGAATGAAGTGGTGAGAGTGGTGAAACTTGTGGATCCACCATTTTCCTCATTGACAAGATATGGCAACTTCTCAATTTCGGAAGATGTGCTTACATTGAGGTTTCAGTGTAAGCCAACTGCTTCAGACAGCCATTTGTATCTTATACCAGATTGGCTTCACTTTCCTCAAGATGAAGGTGTGATACGCTTTGATGTAAAAAAACTGTCAGGCTCAGAGATGAATCTTACTCTCAATACTGATGGAAAAACGTATGGATATTCTTTTAAGAAGACTTGGTAGACAAGAATTAGTGTTCAAGAAAACATATAAAAGGCTTTCGTCATTAAAAAAGGCCCGTCTCCCATTTTAGGAGCGGACCTTTTTTATTTCCAATTACTGATATATTTCAATATTACTCAGCCTTTCCGTCAGAACCAAGCACATTGAGAATCTTGTGCTTGTAGAGTTTCTCCATTTCGTCACGAGCCGGGCCGAGATATTTGCGCGGGTCGAATTCGCCCGGCTTCTCAGCGAGGACCTTGCGAACAGCTGCAGTCATTGCAAGACGGCTGTCGGAGTCGATGTTGATCTTGCAAACGTCCATCTTAGCTGCTTTGCGGAGTTCTTCTTCGGGGATACCGATTGCATCAGGAAGCTTGCCACCATATTCGTTGATGATGTCGACGTATTCCTGAGGAACTGAGCTTGAACCGTGGAGAACGATGGGGAAGTCGGGAAGTTTTTTCTCAACAGCCTCAAGCACGTTGAAAGCCAATGGAGGAGGCACGAGGCGTCCGGTCTTTGGATCGCGTGTGCACTGCTCGGGAGTGAACTTGTAAGCACCGTGGGATGTGCCGATTGAGATAGCGAGGCTGTCGCACTGAGTGCGAGCTACAAATTCGATCACCTCTTCAGGGTCGGTATAAGTGTGGTGGTCAGAGCTTACTTCATCTTCCACACCCGCAAGCACACCAAGCTCGCCTTCAACAGTCACGTCAAACTGATGAGCGTAGTCTACTACCTTCTTTGTGAGCTCACAGTTGTCTTCGAAGCTGAGGTGGCTGCCGTCGATCATTACAGAAGAGAATCCGTTGTCGATACAGTCCTTGCAAGTCTCGAAAGTGTCACCGTGGTCAAGGTGAAGCACGATTTCCGGCTTTTCCCATCCAAGGCTCTTTGCATATTCTACTGCACCCTGTGCCATGTAGCGGAGAAGAGTAGGGTTAGCATAGTTGCGTGCTCCCTTTGATACCTGCAGGATGACGGGGCTCTTTGTTTCAGCAGCAGCCTTGATGATAGCCTGGAGCTGCTCCATGTTGTTGAAGTTGAAGGCAGGGATTGCATAGCCTCCGTGTACGGCCTTAGCAAACATCTCGCGTGTGTTGACAAGACCAAGTTTCTTATAATCTACCATTTTACCTAAAACATTTTTCGCATCAGACTTGTCCAATGGCTCGTCTGACACAAGGTTATCTAAAAATAGTATGCAAATTTAATTAATATTTTTGAATCTTGCACTATCCTTTTTGGAAAAATCGGCTTTTTTGGTTAAATTTGTAGTCGGAAAAGCGATTTTGTGAAAATTGATAAATAATGGCCTGAAGAAAAAGTATGAAAATTTTCAGTTCCAAAGATATAAAAGACCTTGATGCAGCTACTTGTGAAGCTCAAGGCATCGATTCGCTCACGCTGATGGAGCGGGCTGCCAATGCGGTGGCTAAAGAGATACGCACGAGGTTTCTTCCAAACCGGAGGATTGTCGTGGTGGCAGGCCCCGGAAATAACGGCGGAGATGCTCTTGCTGTGTCAAGGATACTTGCAGAGCAGGGATATAGCAATATTGAGGTTTACTTGTTCAATGTAAGAGGGCAGCTTTCGGAGGAATGCGAGGCTCAAAAGCAAAAGCTTCTTGAGTCGGGAGCCAAAGTGCAGTTTAACGAGATCACCAGATCTTTTATCCCTCCTCATCTTAGCGTAACAGACATAATCGTCGATGGACTTTTCGGCGTAGGACTACGGGAGCCACTTACTGAAGGGTTTGCTGCAGTGGCCAATCTCATCAACGAGTCGGGAGCTTTTGTAATCAGCATTGACATTCCTTCAGGTTTGGCAGCAGAATGGAATAGCAATTTCCTCTTCCGCAACATGGTCCATGCCAATCTCACATTGACTTTCCAATTCCCTAAACTTTCGTTCTTTTTCAATGAGCATGCCCACATCATCGGCGACTTGATGGTGCTTGATATAGGACTTGACAGAAAGGCTCTAAAGAGCATGCGTTCGGAATGGCTTCTTATCGAAGGAAGGACAATCTATAAGCTATTGCATCCAAGAAATCCTTTCAGCGCTAAGCGTGATTATGGCTCGGTGATGATATTTGCAGGGAGCATGGGAATGATGGGAGCGGCAGTGCTCTGTGCCCGGTCTACTCTTAAATGCGGAGCTGGTCTGGCTACTGTGCATGCACCACGCACAGGAGTGACAATCCTTCAGACTGCAGTCCCTGAAGCTATGTTTGAGCCTGACCGCAACGAAAGGGTGATCAGTGATATGAGCCTTCATCACACTCATCAGGCAGTGGCTGTCGGCCCTGGGATAGGAACAAATGAGCTGACGGTAAATGCCCTTGAATCGCTACTTAAGACGTGCAAATCGCCTATGGTGCTTGATGCTGATGCTTTAAATTGCATCGTGAAGCGCCCGGCTTTGCTCTCTATGCTCCCTCCACGCACAATTATTACTCCTCATATAGGGGAATTCGACCGTCTTTTTGGTGATCAACCATCTTCGGAGGCACGACTGAAAAAGGCTATTGAAGTTGCGAAGCACTATGAGATAGTGATAGTATTGAAAAGCCACTATACAATGATAGTACGCCCAAGTGGCAACCAAATCGTATATTTTAATTCCACCGGAAATGCGGGTATGGCTACCGCAGGGGCGGGCGATGTGTTGACAGGTGTGATTGCCGGGTTCTTGGCTCAGGGAATACAGCCTGAGAATGCTGCAGCCTTAGGCGTATTCATACATGGGCGTGCCGGAGACATTGCCTCAGAGGAAATTGGGGAATATGGAGTCATAGCTTCCGATATATCTGATCGCCTTGGCAGGGCAATCAAGGACGTCATCGACCGCAAGGTTTGACACTTAAACGTTTTAATTCTTATTCAATTTATGAAAAAGTCATTAATCTTATTGGCAGGTCTGCTTGCTTGCTCTACAGCTATGGCACAATCCACCAAGGTGCTAACTGCTGAGAAGAGCAATGATTACGGACTTGTATATTCTCTCCCTACTACAGCGCTTGAGGTGGAGGTGACGGCTTCTCATCAAGTGGGGAAGAAAGGACCATATTACTTGTATGCTAAAAAATCGATAGGCACGGATAAAGCTATTGCCGAGGACTTTGAGAAGTGGGAAATCACGGAAGTCAAAGTGCGCCCCTATGGCGTGCCTGATTCCGGCACGCAATATCTGATGCAGCTGCGTCCGGGAGCATTGACATCCATCACTGTGGATCCTAACGGGATGCTCCTTGCAATCAATAAAGATATAGAAGCTAAGCCTGCCACAAAGTCGGGTGATAATGCCTCCGCCGAGAATGTGAAATGGCCTACAGGCAATGAGTATCTTGATTTTGTAGATGAAGATTTCGTGGCATCAAAAAGTTCTGCCAAGCAGGCTCAACTTCTTGCAGAATCGCTCATGGAGGTGCGTGAGGCAAAGCTTGCCTTGACGCGTGGCACTGCTGATGCTATGCCTGCCGACGGCAAGCAGATGGAGCTCATGCTTGCATCGCTTGGCCAGCAGGAGGCAGCCCTTAATGCAGCCTTTACGGGAACTGTCACTACAGAAATCGTAAGACGCAAATTCAATTTTGTGCCTGATGGTGACGGCAAGCAGATTCTATTCAGGATGTCAGATTTCGCTGGATTTGTAGATGCAGAGGATCTTTCCGGCGATCCTGTCTATATTCAGATTGAGACCTTAAATGAGGCTTCTATCCCCGTTGATGCCAAAGGGGAGCCGAAGAAACTTCCAAAGAATGCCGTTATCTACAATATACCCGGCAGTGCCCAAGTGACCATCTCTACTTTAGGTAAGAATCTTTTCGATAAGGAGATACAGTTGTCGCAACGTGGGATGACATTCGGACTCGATCCTGCGCTCTTCACTGATAAGAAAGAACCTTCGTTTGCTGTGTTTGATCCTGTCACCGGCGCGCTCCTTGAAATTGGATCAGCCGTCGGACGCTGAAAATACCTGCATATTTGAATAACTGAGTAAATAATCTACAAAACCCAATAAAACAATGGCAACAAAACCTTTCCATTATCAGGAGCCTTTCGAGCTTGGCCCCGACACTACGGAATATAAGCTCATCACAAAAGATTACGTTAAGACCGAGAATTGGAACGGCCACGAAATGCTCGTGGTAGATCCTGAGGCCCTCACCATTATCGCCAATGTGGCGTCTCATGACTGTTCTTTCATGCTTCGTCGTGAACATAATGAGATGGTGGCAAAGATCCTTCATGATCCTGAAGCCTCGGAGAATGACAAGTTTGTGGCTCTCACAATGCTCCGCAACGCTGAAATAGCAGCAAAGGGTGTCCTCCCATTCTGCCAGGATACGGGCACTTCAATCTGCGCTGCATATAAAGGGCAGCAGGTATGGACCGGTTGTAATGACGAGGAAAAGATTTCTCTCGGAGTATATAAGACCTATACAGAAAACAACCTTCGCTACTCGCAGAATGCGCCTCTCACTATGTATGATGAGGTCAATACCGGTTGTAATCTTCCTGCTCAGATTGATATCCACGCTACAGAGGGAGATGAATACAAGTTCCTGTTTGTAGCAAAAGGCGGTGGCTCTGCCAATAAGACTTATCTATATCAAGAGACCAAGGCTATCCTTAACAAGAAGACACTCGTGCCATTCCTCATCGAAAAGATGAAGACTCTGGGCACGGCAGCATGCCCTCCTTACCACATCGCTTTCGTGATAGGCGGAACGAGTGCTGAGAAGAACCTTGAGGTAGTGAAGAAAGCTTCTGTGAAATATTTCGACAATCTTCCTACTACCGGCAATGAATATGGCCGTGCATTCCGCGACGTCGAGCTTGAGAAGGAACTTCTTGATGCTGCACACAACATCGGTCTGGGTGCTCAGTTTGGAGGCAAATATTTCGCCCACGACATCCGTGTGATTCGTTTGCCACGTCACGGTGCCTCTTGCCCGGTAGGAATGGGAGTAAGCTGTTCTGCCGACAGAAATGTGAAGGCCAAGATCAACAAAGATGGTCTTTGGATTGAGAAACTTGATGAAAATCCAGGTGAACTTATCCCTGTAGAATTGCGTCAGGCAGGCGAAGGCGAGGTAATCGAAATTGATCTCAATCGCCCGATGGAGGAAGTGCTTGCTGATCTCAACAAATATCCGGTTTCAACTCGTCTGTCGCTCAAAGGCACTATCATCGTGGGCAGAGATATCGCCCATGCTAAAATCAAGGAGCGTCTTGATGCCGGTGAGCCTATGCCCGACTATCTGAAAGAACACCCCATTTACTATGCAGGACCTGCAAAGAAACCAGAAGGACTTCCTTCAGGCTCCTTCGGTCCGACTACGGCAGGCCGCATGGACTCCTATGTAGATCAGTTCCAGGCCGCCGGAGGCTCCATGATCATGATCGCAAAGGGTAACCGTTCTCAACAGGTGACCGACGCGTGCAAGAAGCATGGTGGTTTCTATCTCGGTTCGATTGGCGGTCCGGCAGCCATCCTGGCTAAGAACTCCATCAAGAATGTGGAGCTTCTTGAGTATCCTGAACTCGGCATGGAAGCTATCTGGAAGATTGAAGTGGAGAACTTCCCTGCATTCATCCTCGTGGACAATAAGGGCAACGATTTCTTTAAGCAGATCAAGCCCCGCTGCCCGATGGGGTGCTGAGTAGGAAGTCTTAAGTCTTGAGTCTTAAGTCTTAAGTCTTGAGATGGCGGATAAAGGAAATGAATAAGGCACAACGCATATACCCATGGAAATGGATTCCCTCGCTATATATAGCTGAGGGAATCCCTTATTGTGCTGTCAACACCCTTCCTGTCTTGTTCTATTGCGAACTCGGGATATCCATTCCTGAGATCACCGCGTGGACCGGACTTCTGTCGCTACCTTGGATGATAAGGCCATTTTGGAGCCCGTTTGTAGATATCTTTTCTACTAAACGCCGCTGGACATTGGCCATGCAGTTGTCGATGACTGTCTGTATGCTTGCCGTGGCGCTTTGTCTGCCCACATCCTTTTTCTTTGCCTCTACACTCAGTGTCTTTGCGTGCATGGCGTTTTTCTCAGCTACGCACGATATTGCTGCTGATGGTTTCTATATGCTTGCCCTTACCGAGAAGCAACAAGCTGATTTTGTGGGAATACGCTCCACTTTCTATAAAGTGGCGACCGTGCTCGGGCAAGGAGGACTCACTCTTTTGGCAGGATGGCTCGAAAGCCGTGGAATGCAACCTGCCGGATCATGGGCGATAGTCTTTTATTGCTTGACAGCTGTCTTCTTTGGTATCTGGCTATGGCATACACAAACGCTTCCCAAACTTGCTGACGATCATCCTGCGGGAGGATCATCCCCGTCTGACATAGTGAGGAATTTCTGTATGACATTCGTCACTTTTTTCAAGAAAAAGTATATCGCAACCGCTTTGGCTTTCATGCTTCTTTTCCGGCTGCCGGAGTCGATGTGTGGGAAGATGGTGGCAATATTTATGAAAACCCCTCTTTCTGAAGGTGGACTCGGACTCTCACTTACTGAGATTGGATTCGCAAACGGCACAGTAGGCGTAATAGCTCTGCTTGCCGGCGGAGTGTTGGGAGGCATAGCAATCGGGCATGGAGGACTACGCCGATGGCTATGGCCAATGGCTGCATCGCTTGCTCTTCCCTGTGTGGTGTATTGTCTGCTTGCTATTTGGCCACAGTCTGATTTCTCGCTTATATGTGTGGCGGTTGGATTCGAGCAATTCGGCTATGGATTCGGCCTGACGGCATTGATGATGTATATGATTTATTTTGCAAGAGGCGAGTCCGAGACTTCTCACTATGCATTTTGCATTGCATTTTCGATGGCCGGGATAATGCTTCCCGGGATGGCTGCCGGATGGATATTTGAGCGGATTGCAGATTTTGGCTTTTGTGGATTTAGCGGAGGAAATGCATTTGAAATCTACTTTTGGTTTGTAATGGTATGTTGCATCACCACTTTCGCGGCCTGCTACATTGCAATGCCTTCCATTAAATATATAAGTGGTAGCTTAGTTGAAAATAACAATAAAACTAAATAAAAATGAGATTATTTCTTGCACTTACAGTCCTTTCGACAGTGGCACTGAATTCCGGGGCTACGTATATGGACAAATATCAGGCAGCTCAGGCTGACCCTAAAATAGAAATCCCTGATTCTACAGGGTTTAAGTTTACTGATGTGAAAGTAAACAAGACTACATCAGTGAAGGATCAGAATAAATCCGGAACATGCTGGGCTTTCTCAGGGACATCTATGATTGAAGATGACGTGATGCGCAAGGGTGGACCTGAACTTGATCTCTCAGAGATGTGGACTGTACGCAACTGCTATATTGATAAAGCTAAGAAATTTATCAGCACCGGAGGGAAGATTAATTTTGCTCAAGGGGGCTCCTTTGCAGATGTGACGTATGCTATCGACAATTATGGTGCAGTACCGGAGGAGGTATATGCCGGCCTTAACTATGGCGAAGACAAACACTCCCACTATGAGATGGCAGAGGCTCTTGAGGCTTACCTGAATGCTATCAACAGGAATCCCAATAAGAAACTCTCTACGGCATGGCTTCCGGGTTTTGTAGCCATCATAGATGCTTATATGGGTCCTGCAGTGGAAACCTTCACATACAATGGCAAGACATATACACCGGAATCATTTGCAAAGGCAATGAATATTGTCCCTGATGAATATGTGTCTTTCACAAGCTATACCCATCATCCATTCTACAAACCATTTGCTCTTGAAATCTCGGATAATTGGCTTTGGTCGGAAAGCATCAATGTGCCGATGGAAGAAATGAAGAGAATCGTGGATGAGGCTCTTGATAATGGCTACACAGTAGGCTGGGCTGCAGATGTCAGCGAGAAGGGTTTCAAGTGGCGCAAGGGCTATGCGCTTCTCCCTGAGAAAAAGGCTAAGGAAGACATGGATAATGCAGAGGTGGCTCGTTGGACTCAACTTTCCGCATCTGATCGCGATGCAATGCAGTATGATATAAAGGGTCCTGTGAAAGAACGCAAAATCACTCAGGAAGATCGTCAGCGCACTTTTGAGAACCGTGAGACTACCGACGACCATGGAATGGTGATTGTAGGCTATGCTACGGATCAGGAAGGGAACCGCTATTATAAGGTGAAAAATTCTTGGGATACAAACCAGCTTTATGGTGGATATCTTTATGTGTCGGAACCTTATTTCCTTGAAAAGACCATTGACATCATGGTCAACAAATCCGGAGTTCCTAAGGACATAGCAAAGAAGGTTGGACTCTAATGGAAGTAAAAGCTAAAAAAGCATTGGGGCAGCATTTCCTTACTGATCTGCCCACAGCTCAAAGAATAGCGGATACAATATCTGAAAAAGAACTTTCTCAGGCTTGTGGACCTGAGAAAGCTTCTATGTGGGGGAATCTTCCAGTTGTGGAAATAGGTCCCGGAATGGGAGTCTTGACAGAATTTCTCGTGGCCTCAGGCAGAGATGTCACAGCCATAGAGATTGACCATGAAAGTGTGGAATACCTTGGGAGGCACAAGCCAGACATCAAGGTAATAGAAGGGGATTTCCTTCGGCTCGACCTCAATGAAATAGCAGAAGGCGAAATGGCTCTTATAGGTAATTATCCCTACAATATATCCTCGCAAATATTTTTCCGTGCATTAGATTTCAAAGATAAGATTCCTGTAATAGCAGGCATGCTTCAGAAGGAAGTTGCAGAGCGTATATGCTCTGCACCGGGATCAAAGGTCTATGGAATCCTTTCAGTGCTTCTACAGGCTTGGTATGATTGCGAATACCTGTTCACTGTTGAGCCGGTAGTGTTCTCACCTCCTCCGAAAGTAAGAAGCGGAGTCTTACGCCTGACCCGCAATTCACGCACAGATCTTGGAGTGGATGAGAAGAAATTCAAGGCTGTGGTAAAGACTGCATTCGGACAACGTCGCAAAACATTGCGCAATTCTCTCTCAGGCATGATTCCGGCCGGAAGTCCGCTTCTTGATGATCCTATCCTAAGGGAGCGTCCTGAACGTCTTTCAGTAGAACAGTTCATCTATCTGACTAAATTCATTGGGTAAAAAAAGAGGCGGCTCCACATCTGCAGAGCCGCCTCTTTTTTTACCTGATTGTTGGATTCACAAGCTTTGTGCCCAACATCGGTTGAGTATTTTTCCCTTATCGGTCTTTGTACATTTCGTCGTAATAGCGTTCGTAGTCGCCAGACGTGATGTTGTCCATCCATTCCTGATTGTCGAGATACCAGCGGACTGTCTTTTCGATGCCCTCCTCAAATTGCAAGCTTGGTTCCCATCCGAGCTCCGACTGGAGCTTGCGGCTATCTATGGCGTAGCGCATATCATGGCCGAGACGGTCAGTGACGAAAGTAATCAACTTTTCAGAGTGTCCTTCAGGATTGCCAAGCAGACGGTCTACGGTCTTGATGATTACCTTTATGAGGTCTATGTTCTTCCATTCGTTGAATCCACCGATATTATAGGTATCAGCAATCTTTCCTTCATGGAAGATTAGATCAATCGCACGAGCATGGTCTTCTACAAATAGCCAGTCGCGAACATTTTCACCCTTACCATAGACAGGTAGTGGCTTTCCATGGCGGATATTGTTAATGAAGAGAGGAATCAGCTTCTCCGGAAATTGGTAAGGGCCATAGTTGTTGGAGCAGTTTGTGACGATAGTCGGCATCCCATAAGTGTCGTGGTAAGCGCGTACGAAATGGTCGCTGCTTGCCTTTGAAGCAGAATATGGTGAGTGAGGATTATATTTAGTAGTCTCGAGGAAGAATTCGGTGCCGTATGCCATGTCGTCCTCGCTAGAAGCCTTTGTGGTGAAAGGAGCCGGGACTCCTTCAGGGTGCGTAAGCTCAAGCGCTCCGTAAACCTCATCTGTAGATATATGATAGAAGCGTTTCCCTTCGTATTTCTCCGGAAGAGATTCCCAGTATTCCTTTGCAGCTTGCAGCAGGGCGAGAGTGCCCATCACGTTTGTACGTGCAAAAGTGAACGGATCCTTAATGGAACGGTCGACATGGCTCTCCGCAGCAAGATGAATTATTCCGTCGATTTCATATTCCTTTACAATGCGGCGCATATCGTCGAGGTCAGCGATGTCAGCGCGCACGAATGTATAGTTGGGTTTGTCTTCGATATCCTTCAGGTTTGCGAGGTTGCCAGCATAAGTCAGTTTGTCGAGATTGACAATCCTATATTCAGGATACTTGTTGACGAAAAGTCTTACAACGTGGCTTCCGATGAAACCGGCGCCTCCGGTGATGAGTACATTCTTCATATATCTTCTTTTATTGTAGTTTTTTATAATTGGCCGTCAGCCATGTCGCTTGGCATAAGGCTCTTGACATCAAAGACAACCCCTTTATCCCTATCTTTCAGGAAGTCCCTGATATCATAGCTGCGGAATTCGTCGTGTGCTACTGCGAGAATTACAGCATCGAAATTTCCTTTCAAGTTTTCGAGGGGCTCGGAAGTCAGTTTTGTGCCATAAACACTCTCCACAATGGACGCATCCGCCCAAGGGTCAGCAACAGTGATGTGTCCGGTGTGTTCTTTGAGGGCGTTAATGATATTGACAACCTTTGTATTGCGTACATCGGGACAGTTCTCTTTAAAGGTTATTCCCAATACAAGAATTTTTGCATCATTCTCACGTATTCCTTTACGGTGCATTATGTCGATGGTGCGTTCTACTACGTATTGTCCCATACCTTCGTTGATGGAGCGTGCGGCTATCATGAGATCAGGCTGCACTCCATATTCCCGCGATTTCTGAATCAGATAATACGGATCTACGGAGATGCAATGACCACCTACCAGCCCAGGCATTAGCCTTATGAAATTCCATTTTGACCCAGCAGCATCGATTACCTCGTTGGTATTGATCCCCATTGCATTAAAAATGCGTGAAAGCTCATTGAAGAAGGCGATATTTATGTCGCGCTGGGCATTTTCGATTACTTTAGCAGCTTCCGCCACCTTGATGGATGGAGCCAAGTAGGTGCCGTTGATAAGGACTGAGTTGTAGACATTGTCGATATAACGAGCCACTTCATGCGTAGATCCGGATGTAATTTTCTTGATATTCTCTACGGTATGTTCCTTGTCACCGGGGTTTATGCGTTCAGGTGAGTAGCCACAGAAGAAATCCTCGTTGAATTTGAGGCCACTTGTGGCTTCAAGTATCGGTACGCATACTTCTTCAGTCACACCGGGATATACGGTTGATTCATATACCACGATGTCGCCTTTGGAAAGCACGCTGCCTACTGTCTTTGATGCGTTTATTAGGGGTGTAAGATCCGGCAGTCTGTTGTCGTCTATCGGTGTGGGGACTGCGACGATATAGAAATTGCAGTTTCTTATCTCCTCAATGTCAGCGGTACATTTTAGCCCGTACTTGTAGAGTGCCTCTTTAAGCAAGCTGTCGGAAACTTCAAGACTTGCGTCATGTCCGGCATTCAACGCGTTGACTCGCTCGATATTGATATCAAAACCTACAGTGTCGAATCTTGTCGAGAACAAGCGGGCCAATGGCAAACCTACATAGCCTAATCCTATGACGCATATACTGGTATGGTCGATACTGAATTGATGGATGATATGCTCTGTAGTGGTTCTCATGAAAGTCGTCGGTATTGTTTTTTTCAGGGTATCAGGTAAAAGTAGATGGGGTGTTATGCCGCAGACACGATTCTTATAATGCGATGATCACATCAGTAAGTACGTGTATCGTTCTCTTCCTGCCGAATATGTTACAAAATTAATGAATATATCCTATAATTTCAAACAAATAAGCAAAAAAATGGATATAGGTTCATTTTTCAAAGTCTTGAGATGCATTTTTTCACGGAATCGGTCCAATAAGGCACTTTCAAACCGAATGTCTGTTTGAATTTTGACTTGTCGAGTACGGAGTAAGAGGGTCTGACTACAGGCGAAGGAAATTCGTCGCTATGACAAGGCTGTATGTCGCAACCTGAGTTGCCTGCTATTTCAGCTATCATCTTTGTGAAGTCATACCAAGAGCAGACGCCCTCGTTTGAGTAGTGGTAGATGCCCTCGTTTCCGTCCATCAGGCGGTTGTCAATTATATGGAAGATTGCATCAGCCAGATCCTGAGCGTAGGTAGGGGTGCCAACCTGATCGAACACAACATTAAGCTGAGGCTTTGTGGCAGTGAGGCTCAACATGGTCTTAACGAAGTTCTTGCCGTATTCTGAATAGAGCCATGCTGTGCGGAAGACGAGTGCCTTGACGCCGGATCGTTCTATCTCCTGTTCGCCATGAAGCTTCGTCTCTCCGTAGACACCTGTAGGATTAGTGGGTTCTTCCTCAGTGCGTGGAGTGTTTCCTGACGACCCTCCGAAGACATAGTCGGTGGAGATGTGGATCAGCGTGCCATTGTTGGACTTTATGGCATCTGCCAAGTTGCGTACAGCTTTAGCATTAAGAAGCTCTGCAAACTCGGCATCTGTCTCAGCCTTATCTACATTGGTGTAAGCAGCGCAGTTTACGATGACGTTTATGTCATTTTCCTTTACAGCCTTTGTCACTGCGTCTGCATCGGTGATATCGAGTTCGGACACGTCAGTGAAAATGTAGTGGTCTTCAGGGTTTTCAACCTGTTTATTATAGCCCTGACGTGCGTTGACTGCGTTGCGCATACAGTTGCCAAGTTGTCCGTTGGCTCCGGTCACCAATATGTTCATGATTTATTATTTCTTATGGTTAATGGCTTTGGTTATAGTCTCGTTGTATTTTTTTTCGGAAAATCCGGCAGCCGTCGCAATGGCATTCTCTGACATTGCGACGTATCTGTCGTAGTCAGAGAAAACTTTCCTTGCGGTTTCTTCTATTATATCGATATTACGGACATCAACGACGTATCCGTTACGACCATTGTCCACGAGTTCTACGATTCCCCCTTCATCCGGTACGATGACAGGTACTCCTGCAGCCATGGCTTCCAATACGGTCAGGCCGAATGTCTCCACAAAGTATCTTTTGTCGCTCAGGTTCACAAGGAGTCCGGCAGAATTGTAGAATGGTGTTACATCCTTCTGGCGGGTAAATACACTTAGGTTGGGAGGCACTGTCACCTTTTGGGATTTCCAGTAATTGCAGATCTCCTCATTTGTGGCATTAGCTACAAGAACGAACTTATAGTCGGGCATCCTTTGCGCCAGACGTGCAAATAGGGTCACCCCCTTGTATGCCCTAAGGGACGACACAAGAAGTATTTCCTTACTTTCAAATCCTTTTAGGGTGTGGGCAGTAAGCTTATCTTTCTGGGATTTGAAAAGAGCGTTCGGGATCACATCGATGTTAGGGCGTTGCGGAAGAAATCCTTTCTGGTATTTTGAAACACAAAATATGCGGTCGGCAAGTGCAAGCATTACTTTTGCCTTCATCTTGTAGTAGAATCCTTTGTAGAAAGCGTTCTCATGGTAGTGATAGAAAATCTCTGAACCTAAGATCTTGCCGGCCAATGCTCCACCGATAGGCATAATAGTATTGATAAGAAACTTCTTGCCTTTTCCATGCCTAAGCCCATAGAAGAACATATGGAACTGCGATAGTGTAGACCGAAACAGAGTAGCGGCTTTATTGGAAGTGAACTTATATGGAAAATAGTGCACTTTAAGATTGGGCGACTTGATGAGGTCAAGGCATCCCCCTTCTGTGGTCACGAGGTCGATCTCATATCCATCTTCCAGCAACGCGTTGATAGTCATCGACAGCACCTTGGGGCTGCCGCTAAAGTCGTTGAGTTGATGGAATGCAATCAGTTTTTTATCTGGTTGAGACATTTACGTAGACAAATTATTTAGTTTGCGCAAATCCTGCAGTAACTTTCTTGATAAATTTGACAGTTTTGATCCTGCAGATATGATAACTAAGTACCATCCGACGAAGAAGCAGATTTCGTTCGCCTCTCCATGCCTTTTCCCTTTCCATCACAGAGGTCGATATGTTGTCGGTAGAGGCCCCCTCAGCCTCAAGGAAATCGACGATTGTCAAGTCGATATAAAGAAACGTCTGTCCCCCGCGCCAAGCCTTGTAGAAGAAATCATAGTCTGCACTTAGCCTGAAGGAGGTGTCAAACAGATTTTGCTTATGGTATCGGAGGTTTGTGAAAGTAGCCTGATGGCATATTGGCATCTCTGTCTTAAATGCCGAGATCTTTTTGGGGATTCCTTTCTTCACACTGCCGTTGGAGTAGCAACGGTTCCATAGTCCGGACACCACGGTATGGTGTCCGAGGTGGGAAGCTGCCGACTCAAGGACATGTGGATTCGCAAATCGGTCGCCTGCGTTCATAAATATCACATACTCTCCTGTGGCTGCCTCTATCCCTTTGTTCATAGCATCATAGATGCCCTTGTCTGGCTCGCTTATCCAATAAGAGATTCGATCTGCATGACGATGGATGATGTCAGTGGTCCCGTCTGTCGAAGCTCCGTCGATGACGATATACTCCATATCCGGGTATGTCTGTCCTGTCACCGACTCGATCGTCTGCTCAATCAGGTCGGAAGCATTGAAGCATACAGTGACTACGGATATTTTCATCTCTTTTCAGTATTTAGAAGTATGTGAATGGAGACTCGAAATCTGCGAGCAGTGGATGGCGGGTATCCTTGTCAGAGAGGATTGCTTTGTTGGTGTCTAAACGCCAGTCTATGCCGAGATCAGGGTCGAGCAAAGAGATGCCCCCCTCAGATTCCGGATGATAGTAGTCATCGCATTTATATTGAAAGACCGCGGTGTCGCTAAGCACTGCGAAGCCGTGGGCAAATCCATGAGGGATAAAGAATTGTAGATTATTTTCATCACTAAGCTCAACAGCCACGTGCCTGCCATATGTCGGAGAGCCCTTACGTATGTCGACCGCCACGTCAAGCACTCTACCGCTTACACACCTGACAAGTTTTGCCTGGCAGTGGGGGGGTAGCTGAAAGTGAAGACCGCGTATGACACCGAATGACGAACTCGATTCGTTGTCTTGAACGAACTCGATTTCCTCTCCTATGAATCTGTCGAAGATCTTCTTTGAGTATGATTCGAAAAAGTAGCCCCTCGGATCAGTAAAGATCTGAGGACTGAGTATTTTAAGTCCTTTTATTTCAGTGTCGATAATTTTCATCTTCAGCAATCTTTACGAGATACTGGCCGTATTGATTCTTTAGCATAGGGGCGGCCACTTCCATTAGCCTTTCCTTTGAGATCCATCCATGGCTGAAAGCAATGCCTTCCAGGCATCCAATCTTCAGTCCTTGTCGTTTCTCAAGCACCTCTACGTAGATCGATGCCTCTGCAAGGGAGTCGTGAGTCCCTGTGTCGAGCCATGCAAAACCTCTTGGAAGTGTCCGTACCTTCAATTGCCCTTCTTTAAGGAATTCCTGGTTGACGCTTGTGATCTCAAGTTCACCTCTTGCCGATGGCTTTATGTCATGAGCAGTACGTACCACTTTGTTAGGATAGAAGTATAATCCCACCACCGCATAGTTAGACTTTGGTTTTTTCGGTTTCTCCTCTATAGATAGGCATCTGCCGTCGGTGTCGAATTCTGCGACTCCGTAGCGCTCAGGGTCTTGGACCCAGTATCCGAATACTGTGGCCTTACCATTGGATTCAGCATCGGCGACCGCTTCCTTGAGGACTTGAGCGAAATCTGGACCGTGGAAGATATTGTCTCCGAGCACAAGGCAGACCGAATCGTCGCCTATGAAGTCTTTCCCGATGATGAATGCCTGTGCAAGCCCGTCGGGAGATGGCTGCTCTGCATATTCGAATCTCACTCCATAGTCGGAGCCGTCTCCGAGGAGCCGACGGAATCCCGGCAGGTCATCGGGTGTGGATATTATGAGGATGTCCCTGATTCCTGCCTGCATAAGGGTCGAAATTGGATAGTAGACCATTGGTTTGTCGAAAATAGGCAGAAGCTGCTTGCTTACGCCTTTCGTGATGGGATATAGTCTTGTTCCGGCTCCTCCGGCGAGTACGATGCCCTTCATGATGGTGTCAGTTTGTATGGTTGGTCAGCGGTATAGTTGAGCATACTGGGCTGATATGGTCTTCCAGGTATAGAGTCTCTCAGCGATTTCCTTTAGCCTACTGCCGTCAAGGTCATTGCGTCCTATTAGGGCGAGGAGCTCATCGGCATCGTGGAAGTAATATGCCTCATCAGCCGTTGTGGCGCGGTTGAATACCACATCGAAGGAGAGTATTGGAATGCCGAAGAACATTGCCTCAACAAGAGAAGGATTGGTGCCTCCTGCACTATGCCCATGCACATATATTCCGGCGTTGCTCCTCAGGGCATAGAGCACGTCAAGGTCGTAGATTGCATCCAGCATATGTATATTGGAGCATCCGGAATACCTTTTTCTAAGCTCCTGAGCATAAGTATTATGATCCCAGTTCCCGATATAAATCAGTTCCTTGTTTGTCTTGGAAAAAGCCTCCAGTACCATCTCGCAGTTGTTTTCAGGTTCTATTCGGCATACGGCGATGGCGTATTCTCCTTTATTAAGTCCATATTTTTCAAGTATGGATTCGGCGAAGCCTTCAGGGAGAGTCCTCATGACATGATCGCCGCCATAGGCTATAAGTCTGGACTTCTTGCCGTATTCCATGGCAACATAGTCGCGTATTGCCTTATTGTCGGTGATAATCACGTCGGCATACTTGACTGCCATGGCTTCAGACATCTTAAGGATTTTCTTTACGAATTTGTTCCATTTGTTGCGTTTATACTCCATCCCGTCAATGTTAATGATCAGTTTCCTGGAGTTAAGCTTATGGAATATTGGCAGGAACAGGCAGCCGGAGACTCCAAGCACGAGGATGACATCATAGCCTCTGAGCACCTTGCACATCGAGATGATATCGTATGGCACTGACTGGATACCGTTGGCTTTAAGAGGAACGTATTCAAGTCTGGCTCCTTTATAATGAGTCAGCCGTTCCGGCATATCCTTGCCGGAACAGAAGACTGTGTATTCCACATCTTCGGGGCAGTTTTCGCCCAGAAGATTCTCTACAAGGCTTTCAAAGCCTCCATATTTGGCAGGGACACCTTGAGTGCCTATTATTGCAACTTTTGTCATTTCCGTCAGTTGTTCCTATTTAATAATGTAGGAACAACCCTTTTTATTGTATGAATGACTGGAAAATTATTCCACAACGTCAAGATATGGCTTGAGCAGCCTCATGTAAAGAGGTCTGTATATACCGAGCGAGTCGAGGAATCTTATTATCCTCTCCTTTCTCAATTTTTTCTTCGGATTCTCGCTTCTTGTGGATACAAGTATCTGTGGATAAGGGGAATTGGGGTATTTGTGCGGACGGAATGAGTATCGTTTAAATTTTTGGCTGATTCCGGGATACCATGCGTATTTAAACGGGTATCTTCCGAATTGGGATGGGTCACGAAAAGGTTTGATTCCGTGTATACGGCATACGAGGGTGAAAACCGACTGGTCATCTCTGTTCTCGACGAAGTTTTTGTGATTAGGATGATCTGTGACATTATGTGGAAGAATGCAGACTGGGTCCTGCATGTAGCGCAACCATTCCTGAATAAGACCTCTAACAAACGGAGTGTTTTTCATCACGATATATCCTGCAAGAATTTGATTGACACTGTCTTCAATATCTTTGGCTATAGTCGAGAATATTTCTCCTTTGGTCCATTCCTCTGCAAGAAGAGGAAGCTCGAAGACCATGATGTCCTGTCCGGATGCTTCCATTGCCGAAATGAGATGCCGGAACTCATTTACGACCACCACACCTGCGTCAAGATAAATCAGATAGTGACCTTCCGGAATGCTTTCGAGCGTCTGTAGTATGAAATATGGTTTCCATATCCAGAGACCTGCGCCGCGCGGAATGCTTAGCAGGTCTTTATTCCTTTGCTTGAAGTCATTGTCCATCATAGCAGGATTGTATTCGATGACACTATCGGCCTTTCCAACCTTCAAGGATGATGAGCTGCAGACTTTTCTTATGGCTTCGAACTTTTCGTCGCAACAGTTTATCAGGGTTACGGTTTTGTTGTCGTACATCGGAGTGTGATGTGAAGTTTAGGATTCAACAGTCCCAGTGAGGCTTTTCTGGAAGATTCTCAAGTATTCATCCGCCACATTGCTTAAGCTATAGGTAGTGCGGCATGTTTGTTTCCCCAACTCAGCCTTCGTTACAGCCTCTTCGTAATTCCCTGCGACGTGGAGCATTGTATCAGCTATGGTGTTGGCCGAAGACACGTCGCAGAGGTAGCCGAGTCTACCGTGTTCAAGCACCCATGGCACGGCACCTGAATTGATGCCGGCGACTACCGGAACTCCGCATGCGAGAGCCTCGATGAGTGTGTTGCCGAAAGTCTCTTCATGGGAAGGATGCACCATCATTGTAGATTCAGAAAGTATCTGCTTTAGTTGCTCAGGTGATCTCCGGCCCATAAGCCTTACTCCTTCCATAAGGTCATTGCTTCTGTAGTCTTTCGCCTGAGGATTGTCTTCCGTGAAATAAGGTCCTACAAGATTAAGAACTGCCTTGGGGTATGTCTTCCTGAATATTGAAAATGCTTTCAGGAGAGTGCCGATGTTCTTTCTTTTGTCGCTGAAATTGCTGAGGGATATAGACGTGACAAAAAAGTCTCTGTCGTTGCTGGGTGGCTTTGGGCAAGATTCCACGGGGTTTCCTGCCATGTCTACGGAATTTGGCACTACCGGAATCCGGTGGCCCCAGTATCTTTCCACTTCGTGGGCTGTATAGGCAGAGTTGGCGATATACCGGTATCCCTGGGTGCGGAGTACATATTCGTTCTGAAGCCATATCCATCGCCAGCGGAGACGGTTTGTCTTTATCTGTGTAAGGATATAGGGAAGTATGTCTCGGACAGTGACGAATACCGGTGATTTTCCGATGAAAGCCTTTGCAGCAATGGCATAGTCTCGAGTCCAATGGGCAGAGACCACGTCGATCTTGGCTTTGTGAAGTTTGAATAATTTCCTTATCTCCAACGTTGTGCTCATTCCACAGGTAAGTAGCTTTTTAATCCGGGGAATAGCGGGAGCTACGTAGACTGACACCCTTTCACCATGAAATTCTTCCACGCCTTCGGCTTTCTCATCCAAGGTGAAGACGACTATATTTTCTCCTTTGCGGAGCAGTTCGAGAGTCAGTGCTGCCACAGCAGGGGTGAAGTTGGAGTTAAGTCTGCGTATTCTTTCCCTATATTCTGGATAGACGAATCCTTCCAATAGGCTTACATTGAATACGGATATAATTGCGATATTCATAAAGATTGCAGCAGAGTCAGGAATGACGTCCCGTGTGGTTTTTGATATAGCTGATGACTATTTTCCTTTCTCCCGAGTTGATTCCCACTAAGAAGGAAATCAACGCCATAGTGCCCACCGACATGATGGCGAAGAGCACGAGCCCCCAGAATGATTGCGGAAAGATCGATCGTATCCAGTACACCGCTACGCAGGAAAGGATCAGTGTCAGCGCAGTTCTCACAAGCACTCTGTAAAAGAATTCACTTGCCCTGAATCCAACATCCCTTTTCAGTAAGACCAGCCGGGCCAGAAGGGCTGCTACTGCAGTCAGGATAGATACATAATAGATCACATATGGGTCAGTGTCAAGCTTCATCCATATCCATGCGATTGGGATGTTTGCCACCATAATCACCGACACTATGATTTGAAACCATTTTATACGTCCGGTAGCCTGCAAGGCTGTGGTCACAGAATTCCCCATGGCCTCTATGAGTAGCATGACCAGGACCAGTCGTGTAAACCCAACGGTATATGGAGCCACATCGTCGAGCCATAGACGGAGCACTTGCTCAGTGGCGAAAAGAAACGGCACCACCACCATCATCATCAGAATTACGGAGTATCGGCATCCTGCGAATACGAGATTCATCATCGGCCCGATCTCTCCAGAAGCATATCGCTTAGTAATCTGGGGATTAATGGCCATCTGGAAATTTTGGGCGAAGCCGCTGATGGTCCCTCCTATCTGCATAGAAATTGTTCTGACTGCGTTTAAGGCGGTATTAAATAAAAGGTTGAGCACTATATTTAGTCCCTGGTCTCTTACCGAGAAGCCGAGATTGCCGACGAAACTCCATCCAGCGAAGGAAAACATGTCGCGCATCAAGTGATGGTCTGTGACAAATCTGTATCTTGCCTCCGGGAAGTGCTTCCTGCAATAGACTCCGTATATGATTCTCATTATTCCGGTAACCCCAAGTATCAGTAGAGAGTAAGTGATGAGCTTGTCAAAAGGCAGTATAATCAGCAGAAACACGATGGCAAGTTTCAGGAGCACTTCCAGGATTCCGAAATAGCCATAGGCCTTCATATGCTCGTGAGCCACGATACAGGCGTTGTATGGGACGCTGATGACGTTGACCGCAAAAGCCAGTACCGAACACTGGAACACCCAGTTGGCGGCATACATTCTGTCCTGCTGTATGTTGAGCCGCTCGTTCAGCAGCCATAGGCCTCCGGTTTCCGCCAGCACGGTGATAGCCAAGGCAAGCATGAAGTGGACGGTGACTGACAGACAAAAGACCTTATTGAGCCTTTCCGTGTTCCCTCGCCCGAGCTCAAACGAGATAAACCTCTGCGAAGAGGCCACCATAGCGTTGTTGATGAAGGCAAACGTCGCCACGATTCCTCCCACAAGTCCGTAGATGCCGTAGTCATCGACTCCGAGCACCTTCCATATGACCCTTATCGCATAAAAGTTAACAGCAATGGTAAGGATCATCCTGACATAAAGGAAGAACGTATTTTTCGCTATCCTCTTGTTGTCTTCCTTCGACATCAGTCTGGTTCTGCTTGCTTATGTTGAATCGACTTCCTTCCTTTCTCCACGTATAGCCCGACTATGTATGGAAACAGCCACGAATACCATGCCGGATATGACCGCTGTATGAAGCAAAGACAGATTACAATAAAAAAAGCCACGGTATACCTGCGGTCCGGTTGCTCCGGTATAATGGAGAGATAGAGCAGAAGCGAGAGTATGATGCCGATGATGCCATAGTTGATTATGTATATCTTGAATCCGGCTCCATCGATAAGCTCCATGTTGGTCTTGTCTTTCACTCCTGTCCAGAGGTCGCCGTATCTCTCGGCTCTTTTGTAAGTGTAGTCTGTATTGTCGTTGAATCGGTTGTTGCCCTTTATTCCCTTACTGTCGTCTTGCTCAAGTCTGCGTATGATGAGTTCGTTCATCGCATTGTTGCCACCTGCCCAGTTGCTTGCAAATCCAAATATGGCGGCTCCAATCGTGCCTATTATGACGGCCTTGAGTATGGTGTTGACTTTTAGCAATACATAGCCTACTATAGCCAGCAGATATCCTGCGAGTGAAAAGGAGAAGAGCACCGCTGCTACAAGCACCCACAGCCAAGGGCATTCCTTGAATCTGTATCGGTTGGCAATCATAATAAAGGTACTCAGCAGGGCCTGATGACCCGGCTCAATGAAGAAGGCGTTGAAGCGGACGAGGGTGCCGTAGTCGATTGTGCTCTCGATATAGAATATATGGTTGATAAACGGCTTATATCCAGGCTGCAAGAACATTCCTATGGAAGGGACTGTAATGAAGATCGAGAGCCAATACATGAGAAGCGCCGGGATCATAATGATCGCATACCATTTGGTGGTGAATTCCAGAAGGTCCTTTTTATACTCGAAGGGTAGCTGTAGCAGATAGAGCACCGGAAGATACATGAGGAGTGTTATGACTCCCATTATAGCACCGTCTATCCAGATATACCATAGAGTGATCAGGGTAATGACGGCCGCGATCCTTCCTAACCGGGCATCGAGCCGGATCTTGATTGGCAATAGACTCAAGCATATGACCATCAGTATGTTGATCACAATCAGGAACGGCCCTTGGTTAAAAGGAGCTGTTACCCAACAATAGGTTGAGATCAACAGCCATGCAAAGTTAGTCAGTTTAAAGATATTCCACATGATGTCGACGTTTTTTTCGTAAAGGTAGAAGCATAAGATATGCTTGCCGAATGCTTGTGTACATTCGACGGATTGATACCCTTGCTAAAATATATGTGGATATTACTTAGATAGTTATACTTAAAAGTCTGCTGAAAAAGACTTTGTGTTCATGTAATATTCTTTCTTCCCACTTCTAAGAATTCTTGAAATGGGAAAAGGAAAATAACTAATTGAATGCAAAATTAGTAAAAAATACTGAGATTATGAAATTTTCTTTTAAAATCGTGTGTATGACTGATGAGGATATGTGATTATAAGAAACGCCGCATTCATGTGAATGCGGCGTTTCGTGGCAGTTTTGTAATGTGGGATGATCAATATCCAAATATCTGCTCAGGGGTTAGGACGACAACCTTGCCGAGCTTTTTCAGGACATCCATGTCAAGGTCTTCAACATCGCCGAGGATACAATAGTAGTATGTACGTCCCTTGACGTTTTCTTTCTGGAACCTTACAATGTCGTCGAGTGTCAGGGTGGGCAGAGCCTCGAATACCTCTCGGCGTGTGTCATGGTCATCGCCCATATCTTGAGCGTTGATGTAGGCCCAGGCGATGTTGTCCTTGATTATACGGTCTGTGCGCAGACGAGCATCAAGTCCTTCCTTGGCGAGGTCGAACGCCCGCTGGCTCTCAGGCATATCGTTGATGATCTCGTTGAATGCAGTGATGGCGTCGTCCATCTTGTCGTTCTGAGTCGCGATCATCGATGTGTAGTAGTAGGGTGTGTCAAGATAGGAAGGTGAGTAATAGCCTGCGTTGGCTGAATAGGCCAGAGAGCGGCTCTCACGCATTTCCTGGAAGACGATGGCATTCATGGAGCTGCCGAAATATTCGTTGTAGAGCTGGCGGAGTGGTTCGTTGACCGATCCGTATTTCTCGCCGTTATTGGAGAACATGCGCATGTAGAGCTGCTTAGCAGGGTATGGAGCTACAAAGACGATGGTCTCCCCGGTAGATTTAAGAGGATACTTATCTTCCTTTACGGTGGAGCGGAGAGCCGTCACACCCTTGCCGTGGTTGGCGTTCAGTGTGGCTATGAAGTCATCAGGCTGCATACCGCCGTAGTATATCACTCGATGTTCGACTGAGTTGAGGTCTCTGATGGCATCTATCAACTTCTGCGGATCCATATCGCGCAGCTCTTTTGAATGCGGCGCGTCTGTGGCAGAGTTGTGCTCGCCGCGCATCATGTAGGTTGTAAGTCGGCCGAAATTGCGGCTTTGGTTGGTCTTTGCATTCTCTTCCGACTGCGCGATTCGGTCTACGAGCGCGTCATAAGCCTCTTTGTCTGCTACGGCGTTGGCAAGAAGGTCTTCCATGAGGGCCATAGCCTTCGGCATGTTCTCGTTAAGACCTGAAAGCACGATATAGGAGCGGCGTCCGCCTGTGACGAGCCTGAAATTGCATGCGAGAGCATAGAGTTCATCCTGAATCTGCTGTGCGCTTTTCTCAGGAGTCCCAAGAAACTCAAGATAGTCGGAAGCTACATCGAGGAGTGGATCCTGGTCGGTGCCGTAGTCGAAAATATAAGTCACCTGGAAAATATCGTTGGAAGTATTGGGCGTGTAGAGGACTTCCACTCCGTTGTTGGCCTCAAGTCTTGTAAGGTCTTTCTCGAAGTCGACGAATACAGGCTCGATAGGTTCGACTTTCGAGTTGCGTATCTCAGTCAGGAAGTCGCTTGTCGCGTCGCGGTTTGTCGCGATTGGGGTCAGTGAGGGTTTGGCTATCTTGAGCTCGTTGGGATCGTCGCCTTGGCGCTTGTAGATAGCTACATAGTTTTCCGGTCCAAGGTATTTGTTGGCAACGCGTACCACATCCTCTTTTGTCACTTTGTCGAGATTGTTCATACGTTCCACTACATCACTCCACTCCTGTCCGTTGACGAAAGCATTTACATACATGTCGGCACGGCTATCGTTGCTCTCGAGTGCGCGCTGCTGTGCCAGCTTATCATTGTTGACTATCGCTTGTATCAAGGACTCTGAAAACTCTCCGGCCCGAAGTTTCTCCATTTCTGCAGTAAGCAGCTCGTGGACCTGATCGAGGGTTTGTCCCGGTTTGGGTTGCCCGATCAGTAGAAATGCCCCTTGGTCGGCAAGGTCATACATTCCGGCTCCGGTGCCAAGAGTAAGCTGTGGAAGATTGATATCTACGTCAAGGAGTCCTGTTTTGCCGTTGGATAATACTTCCACTGCCACTTCAAGTGCTGGCATGTCCTCGCTTTTGATGGCTGGAGTTCGCCATGCAAGATATATGTTTTCAGCTTCCTTGCCGAGCACTTCTACATCGATTGGCGTAGTGATGGGATTGTCTACAGGGAAGTTGAGTTCGGGGAGAACCGGATTGGGTTTCAGATGGCCGAAATACTTTTCGATGATATCTACTATTTCATCAGGATCAAAGTCTCCGGAAAGGCAGATTGCCATATTGTTGGGCACATACCAGGTCTTATGGTAATTCTTGACATTGGTTATAGAAGGATTTTTAAGATGTTCCTGCGTGCCGAGTACAGTCTGTGAGCCGTAAGGGTGGCTGGGATAGAGGGTTGCGAGCATCTTCTCGAATACCTTACGGTTGTCTTTGGTCAGCGACATGTTCTTCTCCTCATATATGGTTTCGAGTTCTGTGTGGAATCCACGGATCACGGGATTCTCGAAGCGGTCAGCCTGTATTTTAGCCCAGTTCTCTATCTGGTTGGAGGGGATGTCCTCCACATAGCATGTCACGTCTTGGGAAGTGTATGCGTTCGTTCCGTCCGCTCCGATTGCTGCCATAAGTTTGTCATACTCGTTAGGAATGGCTATCAGTGATGCCTGATAGCTTACTGAGTCAATCTCATGGTAGATTTGAGCGCGAGTAGCAGAATCGGTAGTGTTCCTGTAGATTTCGAAAAGTTGCTCTATGCGGTCGAGCAGGGGCTTTTCTGCGGCATAGTCCTGAGTGCCGAATTTCTCGGTGCCCTTGAACATCAGATGCTCGAAATAGTGGGCGAGACCGGTAGTCTCGGCCGGGTCGTTCTTGCCACCGACACGCACGGCCACATAGGTCTGTATTCTGGGTGCGTCCTTATTGACGGTCATGAATATCTTCAGGCCGTTGGGCAAGGTGTACATCTTGGTGTCCAGTGGATCGTTGGGGACAGTCTGAAACTGTCGCGCCGCGGGTGCGGATGCCGCTATCAGAAGAGCGGCGCTTAACAGAAGTAAGCGAAGTTTTGGTCTCATAGACATGTATTTGGATTTAGATGCAAAGTTAATGAAATTTTCTTGAAATATATGAGGTCGTAAAGACATTTTAATTTATAGATTCTATTTCTTGTCTTAAAAGTATATTTTCTTAATAATAATGAGATACTTTCACTATAAACTCAATGAGCAATATTTATGGCGAGCATGTAGCCGAAGCCTCGTTGGTTGATGATGGAGATGGCCGGATCATGGCGAAGAACACGACGGAGCTTATGGATGTATCCGTGAAGGGAATTGCGGTTGCTTGGATCGTCACGTTGCCAGACCGCCATCATAAGTTCGGAAGCATCTACTGTCTTTCCGATGTTGAGTGCCAGTAACTCAAGTATTCTTGCCTCGAAATGTGAGAGCAGAGTATCCTTCCCACGGAGTATAAGGGTCTGGGTAGGTATACAGAAGGTATATTCTCCTATTCGTATGGATTCGTTTTCATTCCGGTTGTATTTGTTGTAGCGCAGCAAAGCCTTTATCCTGACGATGAGTTCTCGTAGTTCAAATGGTTTCTTGAGATAATCGTTGGCTCCGATCTCGAATCCTTCCTCCACGTCTTCAACAGTGCTTTTGGCCGTAAGGAAAAGCAATGGTATCGTCGAAGATATTTTTCGTATCTCACGTGCCATCGAGAAGCCATCCATCCTCGGCATCATCACGTCCGCCACAACTATATTGTATTCTCCGGTCTTGAATTTATAAAGTCCGTCGATGCCGTCTACTGCGGTCTCTACCTCATATCCCTGGTCGCTCAGAGTGTCGGCGACAATCAATGAGAGGTCAGCCTCATCTTCCACAAAAAGAATTCTATTTCCCATCTTTGTTGAATTTTATCGTGAAGGTGGATCCTTTACCCTCGTTGCTCTTTACTGATATTATCCAACCCATCTTGTCGAGTATACTCTTGACGTAATACAGACCTATGCCGTAGCCGCGTACATCCTGAATGTTGCCGTGAGGCACACGGTAGAATTTGTTGAAAAGATATGGTATCGATTTTTGAGGTATTCCGATACCGTTGTCTGAAACAGAAATCTCTTCAGGCGTGGCTGTGATCTTTATGTCCACACAATTGCCCGAATACTTTATGGCATTGTCTATAAGGTTGTTCATGATATTTGACAGATGGTCTTTGTCGGAAATCACGGAAACACCGTCATTGACATCGACTTCTATTCGGATCTCTTTTTCACTCCTCATACGTTGTGCAGCCGCTATTTCCTTGAGCAAAGGACACAATTGAATATTCTCCTGCTTTATCTGCATTGTCTTGCGACGCTCCATACTCATTGCGAGTATATTTTCGACAAGTTCCCGCAGACGGTTCAGTTGTCGGTTTGCGATTCTCAGATAAGTTTCCTTTTTTGCGGGATCATTATCGGTATCATAATTGAGCAGGGCATCATTGGCAGAGTATGCAATGGCTATCGGTGTCTTTAGCTCATGAGTCATATTGTTGACGAAATCATCCTTCATTTCCTCGATGCTCCTTAGCTTCGAGACTGTATGGAAAAGATACCAGAAGGCAAGAGCGAACGAGAGCATAAGAAGAAATACCGTCACTATTACTCCTGCCATTTCCTTAAGGATATGATTGGTTAGAGGAGTCATATAGGCACGGTATGACATTCCGTTAAGAGAATCGAAACAGAATGTAAATTCATCATGATTTCGTGGGAAAGCACGAGGATTCTTCTGTATTATGTTGCCTGATGAGTCGATCACCTCAACCGCGACGAAATCAGGATATATAAATCGGCTGCTTAGCCGTTTGGTAAGGACACTGTCCATTATATTTAGATTAGATGGAATATAGTTGTCTACTATTGAATGGAGTTGATTGGTGATGGTTTGGGAGAAAAGATTGTAATACGGTTGATTCATGTCGGGTTGGAGTGTCTGAGCGGATACAGTCTCTCCATTGACCTTACTTTCCGTCATCATGGTGCCGGTATTGTCTATTCCAGCTAATATCTCGGCTTGGTTTTTCATGTCCGTTGTATCGACTTTCATTGCTGCCGATGATTCCTTTGATTCAAGGCGTATCCAGAGTTCATCCAGATCTGCATCAGTAATGGCTGTCATTACGTCTTTTTCCACTGAATTGCGGATTGATCTATATAGACCTCTCATATATAAGACATTGCAAACAAAAATGAATGCAATTATAATGATGAAAATTGAGGATATGGCCTTGAAATGTTTCATAAGAACAAAATTACTAATAAATTTTCACATGTCATAGACAAAAAAGCCTCATTTAAGACTAAATAAGGGAACGGCTAAGACTAAATAAGGGAAATGTTTAGATACGAAGGCATATTGTGGGTTAATTTTGCGGAAAATACGATATTAAGATGATGGGTCGTTGTTTTATTACGATATTATTGCTTTTATCACCGATATTGAGTTTATCGGAGATAAGGCTGGATATGACTGAACTTCCGGAGGTGCTGGTTTTATCTAAAAATCATAAGGTGCTTCATATGCTTGCATATGTGAGGGAATATTCCACTTTGACTACATATACGGATACGGTATTTCTCTTCAGAGAAAAAATGGTAGACTATATGTTGCCTGCAGCAGGCTCTAAATTCAAGGGATGGACTAAGCCGAGAGTTCTTACAAGCAAGTCCTATTATCAGTTTAAAGACAGTAGAGGCCTTGACAGCGTAAGCGATGTGAGCAACCATCATTTCTCATGGTCCGACTGGATAGGAATAGTCTCGGCGGTTCCTATTCCTGAGAGATTGCGGACAGTTGAAACCGGCTCTGATACGGTCAAAGGAAAGTACAGTCTCACAGAGATTTGGGTGAAAAACAAGGATTCAGTCAAGGTCTCAGTCAATGTGATGGCCGACACCGCGAGCCGTAGGTGGGTCCGGGATCTATCTGTTTTCTTTAAAAAGGAACTTGATTTTGAAAGTTTCGGTATCAATTTCAGTTATGACAACGTATTGGGCGACTTCGTTTCTCCATTGGATCTCACAGCCTATTCATTCAAGATAAAATCGCAGGGCCGGGGATATGATATGTTTCGGTTTAACAGGAAGACTGAGCCGTTCTTTGTCAGCACATGTGCGGATGTGTGGATTCTTGACAGGGAATTCATAACTGAAAAGGAGGCAAGGAAGTGGGAAAGGCAAAAGTTTGATTCGGATGAAATCGGTATTTACGAGTCGACGGATGCCCCGACGCTATCCAATGATATCCTGTCGCTTATCGATCGTGTGGAAAATATCGATAAGAATGAGGTAAAACTTGACTATGTCACGGATCAGAATATGAAGAGCGAGAAGATCGGGGGACGGAACTTCAAGATAGGACGCAGGGCATTGCTCCTGCTGAAGCAGGCGACCGGTATCACCCGTTATCGTGCCCGCAAGAACCTGAACCGACAATGGGATGAGTTCCGGAAAGGGCGCAGGGAGGCGCAGAAATAACGCTCTGTCTAAGAATGTATGATCAGATCTTTTCGGGTTTGTACAGAGTATAAACCATGTCGTGAATCTCGGTAGCGAGCTGCGGAAAGGATTTGCCGGACTTCTTAAGTTCAGTAATGCTTATAGGCTTTCCTATGATGATACGGAATTGTTTCCCTCGTGAGGCACACAGCTCGGCCGGTAGGGTCGCCTGCTCGATATTCACCTTGATGCCGAGTTTCTTCCTCCATTTGGCGAGGCGGTAGAAACGCTTACGATTCAAAGCTACGAACCTCACAGGAACGATATCGCGGTTGTTCTCAATGGCTTTCTGCACGAATGCCTTCTGCCATTTGAGGTCGTGTATCTCTCCTCCCGGATGAAGTCTTGATACAAGACCTGCCGGAAAAATGACTATCTGTCGGTCAGAGGCATATTCTTCATTGATTGCCACGGCAGCTGCGCGTGCCTGACTTCCATACTTGTTTATAGGGAGAAAGACAGTGCTCAGGGGCTCCACATTCATAAGAAGGTCATTGACCAGAAAACGGATGTTCTTGTCGCCATAACGTTGACCTAATACCGCTATAAGGGCGATGCCGTCAAGGCCACCTAAGGGATGGTTGGATGCGAAGACAACACGATGGTCAGGCGTAGGGAGATTCTCCGTTCCTTCTACTTCCACTTCAATGTCGAGATGATTCAGGACTTTTTGGGAGAATTCGCTTCCCTGCGAGGGATAACTGATCCGAAGTATCTCGTTGAGCTCATCTTGATGGATGAGACGGGCAAGGGCTCCGTAGAGGAAGCGGGGTATGAATTTCTGCTTATGCGAAGGGATTCTCTTGCGGAGAATCCCTTCTATGTCTAATTGTAGTAATGGCCTATTCTGAGTCATAATGCATAATTATCTTCGTTCAATCTAAAGCAAATATAATGCATAATTATGTTTGCAAGCATGTTGGCGGACGCACGAGCCGTGCGTCCCTACCATATTGTCGGTGATGGCTTGTTATTTGCCGGTGCCTTTCTTTGAGCCACGCCATGTAGCGTCCTCGTCGTTGACGGATTGCTCCTCGTCCCAGAACTCGTCTTCCCATTCCTCATCGGTCTCGGGCATCCAATCCTCCTCCTCGTCATCGTCCTGATGGAAAATGAATTCATCCTCTTCTGCCACTCGGTGATGTCGGTCACGGGTGCGGTGTGTGATTGTGGACTGGGCGAGATTATCTTCCGAGTTGATCTCGCGCCAAAGAAGGTCTTTCAGCTCTGTGAGGCCAAATCCTGTCACGGCTGAGATGAAAACGGTGGGCACTCCCTCAGGAAGTTCTTTCTTCATCTCTTCCATCATCTCCTCGTCGAGCATATCGCACTTAGAGATGGCGAGCACACGGCTTTTGTCCATAAGTTCGGGATTGAATTGCTTCAATTCGTTGAGCAGGATCTCATAATCCTTCTTTATGTCGGAAGAATCCGCAGGAATCATGAAGAGAAGCACGGCGTTGCGCTCGATATGGCGAAGGAATCGGAGTCCGAGTCCTTTCCCTTCGCTGGCTCCCTCAATGATACCGGGAATGTCTGCCATCACGAAACTCTGTCCATTTCGGTAGCTTACGATGCCGAGGCTTGGCTCCATGGTAGTGAAAGGATAATCAGCAATCTTTGGTTTTGCAGCCGATATAGCGGATAGGAGAGTTGACTTTCCGGCATTGGGGAATCCTACGAGACCAACATCGCCGAGGAGTTTCAGCTCAAGAACGACGGCCTTCTCGATAGCCGGTTGGCCGGGTTGCGCGTAACGTGGCGCACGGTTGGTAGAAGTAGCAAAATGCACGTTGCCTCGTCCACCCTTTCCACCGCGCAGGAGCTTAATCTCCTCTCCGTCGCGTGTAATCTCGCAAAGGTATTCACCTGTGTCGGCATCAAACACCGTAGTGCCTACCGGCACCTCAATGATTCGATCTTCACCGTCCTTACCGGTGGAGCGGTTCTCACCGCCGCTTTGTCCGTCTGTGGCGAATATATGTCTCTGATATCGGAGGTCAAGTAGTGTCCATTTATGTCTGTTGCCACGCAGTATTATATGGCCGCCGCGCCCTCCGTCACCGCCGTCCGGACCACCTTTCGGGATATATTTAGCACGGTGATAGTGGCGGCTTCCTGCGCCACCCTTGCCTGAGCGGCAAAGTATCTTTACGTAGTCTATAAAATTCGATTCTGCCATAGTCTTTTCAATTCATAATGCACAATGCATAATTCATAAATTTCCATTTCCATTGATCAGAAGCGGCGGGAAGTGACTTCATTTGCGTATCGGAAGTCATCGGGCGATCCGATGTCGATCCAGGTGCCTTCGATAGCGAAATGCGACACTTTCAGTCCCTTTGCGATCAATGACTCCACAAAGTCAGGAGCGTCGAGGTATTCACCACGTTTTATGTCGCTCAAAACATTGCGGTCTATTATATATACGCCTGCATTGGCAAAATGGTTGAATGTAGGCTTCTCTTCTAATCCGGTGATCCGGTCTCCGTCGGTCTTGAGTATAGCGAAA
The DNA here is from genome assembly GCA_029061255.1 of Muribaculaceae bacterium. Taxonomy (GTDB): domain Bacteria; phylum Bacteroidota; class Bacteroidia; order Bacteroidales; family Muribaculaceae; genus Lepagella. Next base: position 2,813 of record JAIDSL010000142.1, on the reverse strand, counting down.
GGCACAGACACAGTGTATGGTACAGTAGCCATGGTCAGCACGGCACCGGAGTCGACGTGATGCTGCCACAGACGTTCGAAATCAATATTGGTGAGGAGATCGGAGTTCATGACAATCACATGGTCTTGGCTCAATGAGTCAATCAGTGCAACACTTCCCATAGTCCCGAGGCGGCAAGGTTCCTCTATGCAGTGCACGTTTCCCTGCCATCTCTGCTCAGCGAAGTGGTCGATAATCTGCTCTTTGAGATAGTTGACAGTGACATAGATGTCCTTCACACCATAACGTTGTAGCGATTCGATGTTATAGTCTATAATTGGCTTGCCTCCAACCTTTAGAAGCGGTTTTGGAGTATCAAGGGTCAAGGGCCGCAGGCGCTCTCCACGTCCCCCCGCCATCAATACTGCAGAAGCCGGGATCGCTGACTTAATTTTCCTGAGATCAAGAATATCGGTCAAGATACCGTCGGTGGTGACAGGGAGAAGATTGATAAGCCGCTCCCTTGCCCGCGCCACAGTCTTATATCGCTCTTCGGGCGAAGCGTCGGATGTGAGGAATATGAATTTTCTGAAGGCAATGTCACGAGCTTTGTCTTCAGTGGTGTGCCCATCAATCAGGGCGCGCCGAATGTCGCCATCTGTGACACTTCCAATTAGTTTCCCATCCTTGTCAATGGCAAAGAGAGTCATGGAGTCACCACTTAGTTCGTTAAGAGCTGTCAAGGTCTCACGAATCGTGGCATCACCGCTTACCGTATGTCTGCTTATCCGGTGGCTCATTTTTCTTCGCTTTCTTCAGGAATTAGAGGCGTGTCATCATCTTTCGGACCGTCATACATAGCCTCGATTTCCTTCGCATAACGCTTGGCTACTACAGGACGACGCACCTTCATGGTGTTGGTCACCTCTCCGTGGGTAATGGAGAAGTGGTTGGGCAATAAGGTGATCTTTTTAATCTGCTCGTAGGATGCAAGGTCTTTCTGAAGCTCATTGATCTCACCCATAAGCATATCGATGACCTCGGGATTCTTCAGAAGTGCTTCAACGTTTTCTGTGTCCATCTTCTTGGACTGAGCCCATGCTAACAGTTGTGAAAGATTTGGCACTACAAGCGCTGTCACATATTTGCGTTCATCGCCGATCACAGCCACTTCGTCGATGAATTTGTTTTCTGCCAAGCGGCTTTCAAGAAGCTGTGGTGCGATGTATTTGCCGTTGGAAGTCTTGAAAAGGTCTTTTACTCTCTCTGTGAGAACGAGAGCACCGGTCTCTGTGAAGTATCCGGCATCGCCTGTTCGGAACCATCCATCATCAGTAAATGCTTTCGCGTTGGCATCAGGGTTGTTGTAGTATCCGGCGGTTACAGTAGGTCCCTTCACAAGAATTTCCCCTTCCGTGTCTATCTTGACTTTCACCATTGGAAGTGGCTTTCCTACAGTTCCGATTTCAAAGTCCTTGAACGGGAACGCGGAAACAGTAGCGGTAGTTTCACTTAGGCCATATCCAATTATCACGTTTATGCCGATTGACTGCATAAATTCCGTGATACGCGGGCTTAAAGGGGCTCCGGCTGTAGGGAACATCTTTGGGTTGGGAATGCCTATTGTTTCCTTCACTTTTGAGAAAACACGCTTATCCCAGAATTTATATTCTTTTTCAAGCCAGGATGGGACAGGTTTCCCTTCGCGACGGAATCCGAGATTGCGGCGATAGCCTACACGAATGGCACGTCCGACCATCATCTGCTGCACCTTGCTCATCTTTGATATTTTTTCCTTAACGCCGGCATATACTTTCTCCCAAAAGCGAGGGACACAAGTCATCAGATTTGGTTTGACCTGAGGCAAAGTATCTTGAATTATGCGCGGATCCTCATTGATTGCAATTCGGATTCCCTTAGTGAGGCAAAAGAAACACCATGCCTTCTCGAGAATATGGCTCATAGGCAGGAAAGCCATTGATAGATCCTTGTCAGTGACATTGATAAGGAATTTAAGATGGGCCTCCATCGCTGCGTCATAATTGGAATGACTCAGACAGACACCCTTAGGTTCTCCTGTGGTGCCGGAAGTGTAGATGAGTGTGGCAATGTCTTCAGGAAGTCCACGGTCCGATCGTTGCTCTATGAGGATGCGGGTCTCATCATCAGCCTCAACTCCGAGTTTCATGAAGTCGTCCCAGAAAATCGATGCAGTGTCGTCGGAGTTTAGATCCACACCCTCTTTCTTGAAGACTACTATCTTGTCGATTTGTTCGGGATGCTGCTTCCAATAATTGTATGCGAGTGGATACTGATGTTTTTCCCCAACGAATAAGATTCTTGGCTGTCCGTCGTTGACAATGAAGTCATATTGGCTTTGACTGCTGCTTGAATATAGGGGTATTGTAGCCGCGCGGTTGCGGAAACCAGCATATTCGGTGATGAGAATTTGAGGAGTATTGTTGGAGCAGATTGCTATCGTGTCTTTCTCCTTCAGGCCGAGACGGGCGAGAGCACGGGCAGCCACATCAATCTGAACGCGGAATTCTTCCCAGCTTGTCGGCAGCCATTCTCCAGCCTTACGCCAGCAATAGCGGTACGCCTCACGGTCACCATATTTTTCCGCCTGGCGGCGAATCATTTCTACAAGTTTGTTTGCCATTTTAATCTAATGCATAATTCATAATCCGTAGTGCGTTTTGCGTAGCTCGTTTTGCGATAACAACGCTGAAAACAAGAGTCGCCTACATTTATATAACGATTAAGAATATATTTTTTCCAAAACAATACACCTTAATATTGTGTTTGTGAAATAAAAGTATTAATTTTGCGGC
>JAIDSL010000141.1 GCA_029061255.1 Muribaculaceae bacterium | reverse complement strand
GTCTGTGCGGTGATGTGAATGGCCGTAAATCCATGCGTTGATTCGACTGTCAGCAATGTAGTTGCCGAGTTCGGTGGCGTAGGCGGCATTCAGTACACTTCCCTTGTGCCTATCTTCGATGGCTGCGAATGTAGGAAGATGGTGTGTGACTACAACAATGTTTTCAGCTTGGCTTTCGCTTACTGACTGCTTGATAAACGCGAGGTTTCTCTCAAACTCATCATTGATGTTCTGAGGAATGAGACGACGCTTGTTATAAAGAATCTGTGAGTAGTCGTTCATTCCATTTTGAATAGCGAATTCATCAACAGGTGGTATTCTTGACCATAATGTTGCGAGAATGAAATCTACATTATCTATCCTTACAACTTTGTTATGATAGTAACCGACATTTGGCAGAAACATCTTTTGCCAACACTCGCCTTGCGCTGCAATATCCCCGTTGTTATAGTATTCATGATTACCCGCTACCATCAGTACCTGGCGGTAGTTCTCAGAAGCCCATTTCCAAAATCTTAGATGTGGGATTGTCGTATCTACGAGGTATCCGACATCACCGGCAATGACAAGCACATCGCCTACCACCTCCAGTGGCAGTGATTTCATGAAGCGCATATTGTCATGAAACTCCATGTGCAGATCCGAGCAATATTGTATCTTCATCTTTCAAAAGAGTTTCTTGTATAACATTACTCTACTATAACAAGTTCTAAATAATCTCACGCAAAGGAGCAAAGAAGCAGAGTTTCAATGCTTTGGGAAGCTTCGCGACTCGGTTGTTGCGAGTATACAAAGAATTTCGGGCTGCTTCGCATCGCCAGAGTCCGATTTAAGTGATTTGTACGGCGCGGCGCATGGTGGAGAATGTTAAAAATTGGATATTGCTTTGATAATATGGAGGTAATGACTATCTTTGCGGTGGGTATTGATGGCTTTGCCACCGCGCACCAGCCATGGCTGACATGCGCTTCAATCCCACACGCGAATGCTGAAGCATTTGCAGTGAGTTTCTGTTGTCAGTTTGGCAATTGAAAATCGCCGAATACATATAAAATCAACATTGGATGAGGTAAATGCGGCTTGTAATGTATTAAATCTCAGTGGGTTAACCACTTACAGCCATAGAAAATGTACGATGCTTGTATGGATTATATTTCTATACTTTTGTAAGTCAGCAAATTAACCGATTCCGCATCGGATTACACTGACTACTCTGTCGGTATTATCGTCTTTTTTATTTTAAGGAATCGAGGAATTTGTCGGCTTCTGCTCTTGAATGGAAGCGGATGATGGTTTTATCACAGTTTTTTAGATGATGCTCTATTTCAGGGACAACGTGTTGGGGGAAGTCCATAATCCATTACAGGAATTCTGGATCTAATTCGTCATCTGTCCAGGGCATATCAATGCGTTCCTTTCCCAATCGTGATTTTTCACCCTCGATGCATACGTCCAATGGTAAATTGAAGAAGAATACCGTGTCGCAGTGAGCAAGACGTACAGGGAGTGTACGGGCATAGTTCCCGTCGATGATCCATTCTTCTTCATTCACGAGTTTGTCTAATCGCTTGTCGAACTCTTCACGCTCGCTTTAGCTTGGGCGAAGCCAAAGCGCCTTCCCATAAGCCGCAGGCGGGAAGGCCTGCTTTCCATAGGGCTCTTTTTTCAGAAGCCAGATGCCAGAGACCAGAGGGAGGAATCCTTCGGCTTCCGCCTCGGCACAATCTTTGGTTTGACTGATGAGGACGAGGTCAGTTTTCTACGTCATACTCCAGACAGTATGAAAAGCTATTGTCGGTGGAGGCGGATGGTTTGAATGCCAACACCACTTTGCCGGGGGCAGAGGGGATGATTGTCGTTACCCAAGAATTATTCAACGGATCTTGTGTCCATTCTCTCAAAAAAACACCGTTATTAATGATCACCCAATCACCTTCCTCTTTAGGTGAGAAAGCGAAATGATATGGCTCCCCTACTTTAAGCATGCCATTCAATGGGACATCGTCAAGCTTGAAATCACCAGCATCATAAATAAGCGGCAACTGCTTGATATTATCTTGTCTCACCATTGCAAGCAGCTTACCCATATCCACGCCACGATTACGAAGCCTATTGGAATCGAAGTTTTGCAGATTTTTGAATACATGCGATTTATGAGGGGCTTTCATCTCAAGATTTGAAATATCTCCATCAGTGGCATCGGCCACCTTGTATGATATCATATGTGTCCAATTGTCGTTTGAACCGCGATGCCTATATCCTACCACCAGATTACCACTTTCGGCGGGAACAAATTTAATCTGATGACACCGGTTGTCGAGCTCCCATGAATTGTCTTGTTCCTCTTCATTTATGATTACAAATTCGTAATCATCCGCCGGCTCAATGATGAAATCATAGGGCTCTCCCACCCTGAGAGTTCCGGAAAGCGGGACATTCACTATCTTGATCTGACTGTTATATAAATATTTCGGAATATCAAGAGTATTACCGTCAAGAGAAGAAGCAAGCAGCTCGTCGACATTATATCCAAAATTCCCAAGAGATGGATCGAGCGGAGGAAGCGAGATGAATGATGAGTAGTCTACGTTATCATCAAGCAGCTGATAAGATTCGCTATCAGGATAATGAGTGAAAATCATCCATTTCGGATCCACATGAAACCAACTATCGTCCATTTCGCTGCGGATGAACCGGCCATTATCCACACTGCCGGCTCCCCATGTAGGGTCGATTAAAATTCCTGCATCGTCGTTTGTCCGGACGAACACCCATGCGTGCCCATCCTTAAAGATTTTACCATACCTGTCTTTCGCTTTTCCTTTGATTATGTCGACATCGAGACCTACAGCATTCCCCAACCTAAAGAACATCTCACAATAAGCCTGGCAGACACCACGCTTTTGTTTGTAAGCGTCATCTGCTTTATGAATGGAGTAAGAAGTGTCGTAGGCAATATTTTCGCAAAGCCATCGATATATGGCGTAAGCTTTATCATAATTGGTAGTTTTGTCTTGAGTTATACTTTCGGCTAATCCGCTCCAATCATAGCGGGTTTTAGAGACAGTCTTTGAAGTTTGGGCAAAGCAGCCGATGTGGATAAGCAGGAGTAAGGCAAAAAATATATTTCGAATCATAATGATAAGTAGTTAAGGACAATTATAATAAAAAAACACTTTAGATTACTCTGCAAAGTTATAAAAAATAAATTACTTGCACAAGTTGGATGTAACAATTAGGTCCGGAGAAAATTTAATTCCTTCGGCTTCCGCCTCGGCACAATCTTTGGTTTGACCGCTGAAGACGAGTTGGGAAGGCGCCACATGCGGCTTGAGTTGATAAACTTATTTACTCAGCTTTCGCATGCTCTTTTATGATCACGCAAAGGCGCAAAGGGGCAGAGTTTCAATGATTTGGGATGCTTCGCGTCGCGGTTATGGCAAGCTCGCAATGATTACGGCCTGCTACGCATCGGCCGGAGCTCGCAGAGAAAGCTACGCAACTTTAAGGCTTTTGGCATTGAATTACAGCAAATTAGAACAAGCAAAACTTAAATTATTTACGAATTATAACCAATAAGAGAATCCTGGGGATTTGGCAAAGCCTAAGAAATAATAAATAGTGTGATTGTAAGACTTTCATAAATTTTCATTATCTTTGTAGACATATTGAAAAAATGAGACATGTCGAAGACAAAACTTAAGAAATATATAGCTGGGCTTCCGACTGAGCAGGTCGGGGAGATACTGCTGCAGGTGTATGAGGCGAGCAAGGAGGCGAAGGGATGGCTTGATTTCTATCTAAATCCAGACATTGATGCTCTGAGTGAAAAATACCGCAAGCAGATACACCTGAAATGCTATGGACGCACAGGAAAGGCACGGAGACCGAAGATGCGCGACTGCAACCAGATGATCAAAACTTTCAGCACGATCGTGCAAGATCCTACCCCGGTTGCTGATCTTATGCTATATTATATGGAGGAAGTGACGAGAGTGGCAAGCGCGAAAGGCCGCTACAGCGAGAGTTATTTCAGGACTCTTTCAGGACAGCTGCGGAAGACATTGGAGTATCTGTCGGCCCACGGCCTGATGGAATACAATATGCCTCGAATACGCAAGATCTTAGGATTGGCTGAACAGTGCAGTAGGTTTTTGGCGCAGGACTATGAGGATGAACTCGCTGATATAACTTTAAATAATTGAATAAATCGTTGATATGGACCTAACAAATATAAATAATCTAATTGGCAATCCAAAACCTACAGAAATGCCTGTCAGCGAATTACTGACGGGGAGTTTCTCATTTTCCATTCCATCTTATCAGCGAGGTTACAGATGGGAGTCGTCAGAAAGGGATGACGAGCAAGATGCAAAACAAGTAGACGACCTACTTAATGATATCACTTCATTCGCAATTGCGAATATGAATAAAGAAGCGAACTACTATCTTCAGCCATTGATGGTGAAGCCTCGACAATTAGAGAATGGAAGTTATGTGTGGGACGTGCTTGATGGACAACAACGCTTAACCACAATGCTATTGATACTAATATGCCTTAATGAAAAGCTCTATCCTACTAACCCTCTTAAACTCTATAAGTTGAGTTATCAAAACAGGGCAAACCTGGATTTTGAAAAGATCTCTTTTGATCCCAACTCAAACAACTATAATTATCCTTTGCCATCGACTAACTTAGACAGTTATTATATCAGAAAGGCCAAAGATAGAATCGAACGTTGGTATGACAATCAAGTTAGCACGAATCAACCTTTACAAGACAAAATCAAGGAACTTCTATTTTATCCAGACCTCTCCAGAGGAGTGCCGACTAAACCTGCGCTCAGAGCTAAGTTTATTTGGTATAATGCAGCTCCATATACGGAAAGCAATGTGCCTAATGGCGACAGAATGCATGATATCGAAATATTTAATCGTCTTAACCGTGGTAAAATAAGTTTGACTGATTCTGAACTAATAAAGGCACTGTTTTTACTTTGCATTAAAGGCTTACCCCACTCAGGAAGTTCTTTAATGAGTGCTGAGACACTTGTAAGGAAATGGGACGAAATGGGCAAAAAATTTCAAAACAATGGTTTTTGGAAGATGATATCGCCTAAAAACAAAGAGTATAGCAACCGAATGGATTTACTCTTTGATTTTATCAAAGACTGTAATGGCGAAAGTGACATAAAGAGTTCTTACCGATTTTACTATAAAAAAATGCATCAACTTTTATCCGAGCCAAATGCAGAAAAGATTGAAGAACTATGGAATGAAGTCAAGATGTATTTTGATACGCTATTCAAGTGGCATGAAAACGTGACAACACATAATTATATAGGTTTTTTGGTGGATAACGGAAAAAGCATTTCTGAAATATACCACGACCAAGATATCACAAAACATATAAAAGAATGTCTTGATATAAATAACGTCGATGACATCGACAACCTATCATATCAAGACCGTGACGGATTTATAAAGATTCGCAAAATCTTACTATTGTTCAATGTATTGACTTGTGAAAAATTTAGTCAAAAATTCCCATACGACCAATATAGAGACAACTGTTATGACGTAGAGCATGTCAATTCACAGACTGACAATCCTATAGAAAAAATAGAAGAAAAGAAAGAGTGGATTCAGGAACATGCCATACAGTGTCTTAAAACAGATAGAATGGAGACTGAAAAGTCTGGAGACTTTACCACATATGCCAAAGAAGCCAGAGATCTCATTATCGAGGGAATACAGTTGCTGAAGTATTTTAAAAAGAACAATAATAAAGATATCGGCAATAAATTCAAACCTTATAGAACAAAGGTAGAAAATTATTACGCTAGTGGCAACACATCTATAGCAATGAACAACAAAGATGCTATCGGAAACCTTACACTATTAAATTCCACTATCAATAGGGAATATAAGAATGCTTTATTTCCTAAAAAACTTCGTGTTCTAAAACGAAGCGACCAAGAAGGGGTATACATTCCGTTGTGCACGAAATACATGTTTCTGAAATATTATTCCAATCCAATAGGAAACGCATCAGCCTTCAGCATGATGAGATGGAAGGAAGCGGATCAAAGAGACTATACAGAAGCAATAAAAGATTCATTAAGAAGCATTTTGTAAAATTATGACAGTTTATAATTTATCGACTCTACTACATAGACCATACCAATGGACGATGACATTGCCAAGTGGGGAGGTATGTAGCGGCACTTCCAAAAGGGATATTGTTGTCCGCATCCCAAGAATACAACGCGATTACGCTGAAGGAAGAGAGACTGAAATGATCGAGCGTAAACGACATAACCTACTAAACGACATGCTTGATGTAGTATATGGCATCAGGGAAGAATTGTCGTTTGACTTCGTCTATGGATACACAATGGGCAGCAATGGGGAAGTGATTTCTGACGATTCATGGAAAGATGAAAAAAAACATCCTAACGTATATTTTGAACCACTTGATGGCCAACAACGACTTACCACTCTCTTCCTATTTTATTGGCTTTTTGGGAAAGGCGATCTAATCAGCTCAAACAACCATTCTCTATTTATCTATGAAACGAGAGATACAAGCGAGGAATTTTGTAATTGGCTTGTCAATCAAGACGCAGTAAAAATCATAAAAGAATGGGAAGCCTCTGTAGCTAAAATACTGCAACAAAATGATGAAAACAGGAAGAAATGGAATATAGAGAAGAATTCATCGGGAGTAGTGGATCCATATACCAACAGATTGCGATTTCCATTATTTCCAACACCCTCGCTCTTTGAATATATGCAATCTCTCGCAACTTTCAAGTGGGATTGGCATGATGACCCCAACATTCATTCCATGATAACGGTGATTGAATCTGCATTCAGATATATTCATGAAAGGGGACTATCTTACGATGAAGGAATAAAGAAAAATGATAATCTTGACAAAATCACATTCATGCTTCTCGATAAACTCGTGTGTGACGGCGACCAACTTTTTGAAAAGATGAATGCACGTGGCAAAGCTCTCACGAGCTTTGAGATACTCAAGTCATCGTTGGAAGAAGAAATGGAACGCCAAGGGTTGCCTCATACGGATTCCCAGTTAACCAATAATTGGCGTGATAACATGGATGGAGATTGGATTGATTTTTGCTGGGATACATCAAAAATCAGTATTGATCCCAAACTCAATGATGTAAGAAAGGTAGAGGAAAAACTCGAACGATTGATCATACGAATGGTTGGAAAAAGTTTCTTCCGAACTGAGATATGTGGAAGTCATCCAACAAATGTGGATGCGGTCGATTATACAGAAAAGTTTAAGACATCTATCTCAAGCAGAGAGAGTGTCAATTATGTACTCGAACGCTATCTTGAATTTGCGCAGCACGAACGAGCCATAAAGAACCAGGATTTCTCTCAAATTGACTTTCAAAGCATATTGAATGATATACAAAACTTAATATTCACTGACTCAAGCGGATGGCGTGATGCTTCAACTCTTCTTCCAAAGTTGAATCGATCGAACGACAATACTTTGCTTGATGAATTCTTGGCGGATGCTCCAACTCATAATATACGAGTTATGATATATGCAATGCTTGAGTATCTGAGAATTGTTCCTGCCAAAGATATTGCGGTGAATTCTACAGAGAAAAGTAATTTTAAAGATTGGATGCGGTTTATTAGGAATGTCTATAATCCCGATAATAAAAATTCAAGACTCGACAATTTCAAAGACGTACAAGATGCCATTATGGCAATAGAAAATTGGTTGACCGAATACAAAACCAACTACAAGACGAGTGAAAGACAAAGTGTTCAGAAACTCATACTCAACTATATTAAAAACAATCCGCTGAAGCAAGAACAGGCTCGACTGGATGAAGAAGCGATCAAAGCAGATCTAAGGCTCAATGGCAATTCAAGTGCGTCTGCTTTAGAATGGGAGCAAAGTATATCGAAAGCGGAGGAAAATTTCTATCTTTGGGGACAAATTATTGCACCTCTCTCATGGTCGATGGAAGGAAATCGATACGACAAGAAGAAGTTTGACACATACGTCTATTATCTTAATAAAATGTTTGATGGAACTATGCATGATAATGACAATATCGACGCATTGCTTATACAAACTATGCTGTGCTATGACGACTACCGCCATAACCTTAACAACAATCTCGGAAGTTTAGGGCAATTGAATAATCACCGTGACCACAGCTGGAAACAATATTTACGCAAGAAAGACATCAGCACTAACTTTTATGGAGTGCTATTCAAACTTCTTATAGACAATTGGCAGGAAAAGCCTTCTCTTTCGTTGGAGGAACTTTTAAAACAAGAAATCGCCACAAACAAAGGAAAATATTCAATAAATGACTGGCAATATTATATTGTCAACATATCATCTCCAGAAAGACTACTTCAAATGTTCTGGGATACCAGGACATCCGGACGTTATATTCTTACAGAGCCCGGAAGTCATGTATATTTATTCAGGTCAAATACATTCAGAACAAGCATACGTTATGAATTATTGACTCTTTATCTCAGTTATGAAACTTCCCTATATCAAGAGGGTGTCACCTCACCTGAGCACGGACACACAGCACATGAATATGGAGCATTTGTTGACTTCAAAAAGCCAAACGGAGATATAGTCAGATTAACGGCTACAGATGGCAATCTATATAAAATAGAAGAAAAACCAGCCGATAAGACTGATATGACTTTAATTCATCAAGACATAGCTGTAAGTGAGGTAGAGACTGAACTGAAAGCTTTAGGAGTCATTAATCATTTATAGGCCAGACTCAAAGTAAATGTGCAATCATATTTAGGAAAGTAAGGGGCACGATGCGCGAGGACGCGCACGGAGTGCGCTAACTACATACTTAGTCAATTGCAGAAATGACTCTACATTCTTGAAATGCACAATTACTTTATGATTCAAGTATAAACAGCTAATTAACTCTTAAAAACAAAATAGTTTTTTCAATATGGATACATTTGAGAGAGAATGGGATAAGATGCTGAGAGGGGAGATTTATGATGCGGTGCATCCTGAGTTTTTGCGTCGTCTTGAGGCGACGAGAGAAAAGATTTGGGAGTTTAACAATCTGCATCCTTCGAAGAAGGAGGAACGGATAGCTTTGTTCCGGAGTATTGTAGGAACTTGTGGTGAGAGATTTCATATCAATCGTCCGTTCAGGTGCGACTATGGATGCAATATACACATCGGCAACAATTTTTTTGCAAATTTCAATCTTACTATTCTTGATGAGGCCCCTGTGACATTTGGCGATAATGTGTTTATCGGGCCAAATGTGAGCATCTATACGGCGTGCCATCCATTGGAGGCGGAAGCGAGAAATACCGGTGTGGAATGGGCAGAACCGGTGACAATTGGCAATAGCGTGTGGATCGGTGGAAGTGTGACAATCCTTCCGGGAGTGACGATTGGAGATAACTGTGTGATTGGAGCAGGGAGTGTCGTGACCAAGGATGTGCCAGCCAATACAGTCGCGGCGGGGAATCCGGCAAGGGTCATCAAACGATTATCCCAGAAGTCCGACATCATTGAAGAGCCCATGCAATTAGGACTTGATAGCTGTGGGGATATACTGCAAGAATAAGGAAGACTCGTGGAATTATAGCTCTTGCATATTCAAAATATTATTTGTAATTTTGTATTTGCGATTATGCAGATAAAAGGACACAAATGACGCATCTTAAATAAGGGCTATGGCAGAGAGGAAAGATTTTCTCAAAGGGAAAAAAGCTGTGACATTCTTGGATTTATTCGCCGGTGCCGGTGGCATCAGTGAAGGATTTCTGCAAGCCTACACAAAGAACAAATATTTCAAGTTTGTTCTTGCCAGTGACATCAATGAGAACTGCGAACTCACCCACATAGTCAGATATAACAGACAGTTGGGTCTTGACACCAAATTTCTGACATGTGACATAATGGCTCCTGACTTCATTCCGCGCCTAAAGAAAGAATTGAATGGACAGGAAATTGATGTAGTCACGGGGGGACCGAGTTGCCAGTCATTCAGTCTGTCAGGGCGTCGGAAACGCTTTGACAAACGAGACAATCTATTCCTGCACTATTTGAATGTAATACGCACTTTGCGTCCCAAATATTTTGTCATGGAGAACGTAAAAGGTCTTCTTACCAAAGACAAAGGGCATTTCAAAGATGCAATAATAAGAGAAATACGTTCAATAATAGACGATGAGAATATTCCACAGTTCCTGATGTATCTTGATAAGATGCTTTCAGAAAGCAGCACTGCATTTATAAAAAATTGCCTATTTGCTAAAATCCAAATGGAGATAGGCTCAGAAGAAAGTGCGAAAGAAGCTCAAAATAAATATTTCGGATATATTGAAAATCAATTCAAAAATATAACCAGGAAAATAGAATATCGTCTTAGCAAATCGAACAATCAAATCGCTACCATACGCCATGGTTTGAACCTGCTGCGACATGCAGAAGAAAGGCGAGCCATAGCATCGAGCACTATAAACCTAAAAACTCTTGCCGACATAGACAATGACTCATTTGTAGATGGATTTAACACCTTCCTTTCAATGATCGATGACTCTACAATCATCGATACTATACTTCTTGCTATAGATAATTTTGATGGCATAGACAAGAAATCAGAGGAGGTGAACGAATTCAGGAATATGATACGCTCATACTCATTTACTTTTGACGAAACGCTTGACGTAATCAAAGAATATGCAAAAAAACATGGGTCACTAAGCAAGCTTAATGAATTATTGGATTCTCTGATTCTTTATCGTGTTTCCAAGCCTATACTGGTTCATTCAGCTGATTATGGAGTACCACAAAATAGAGAGCGAGTTTTATTCATTGGCTGCAGAAAAGACCAAGAGCTAATTGAATCAATACCTGCTACTATTTCTGAAAATGATAAAGTAACTGTCTATGAGGCACTACATGATCTTGATTTCATAGAAAATGGCAGCGTGGAAACAAAATATGAGCAACATCGAAAGATTGATGAATATGAGTCTCTGATTATAAAACGAGAGGTTGAAGGGCGACCTTCCAGTAAAAAGGATGCACACACATTCTCTGAATGGTCAAAAATTGGACGCTTGTCACATCGATTTACATTTGAACAAGAGCCATTTTATGTACGTAATCTTGAAGATCTGAACAACAATCTGTTTTGTGAGCCTTATGCATTATATAATCATCAGACAAGCTCCCAAAATGAGGAGGTAAAAAATAGACTGAGAGTAATTGCAGAGCACGGTGCATACGATTTGGAATGTAAGGCTGAATTATCTCGACTTGGATTGGATTCACACAAACGAAATTATACAGTGCTGAATCCGAAAGGGCAAAGTCCCACTGTAGTGACAATGCCGGATGACTTTATACATTACTCAGCATATAGAGCAATGACAGTCAGAGAGATGGCACGACTGCAATCTTTTGATGACTCATTCGTGTTTCAAGGGAAACGCCAGACAGGAGGAAATAAACGGAAGTCAGAGATTCCACAATTTACACTTGTAGGAAATGCGGTGCCACCACTTATGGCAAGGGCTATAGCTAACACAATTCTTAAACATATTAAGTAAACGGATAAAAAAATGGTACATATGCGTCCATTTACACCTTTAGAAGAAAGGAATATGGCATTCATGGTTAATCATAATGTCGAATTCACTCTCGTTCGAATCACGGCTACCGGTTTGAAAAAGGGTATAATGGATGCTACCGCGCCAATACGTGCATTCTTTCTTGAAAAAGATATACATAACTATGAAGAGCAGCAACAAGGACCTGCACATAAGCAATTAATTGAAACTGTAATACTTGATGGCAGGAATGCCAAAGAGACTTCTACTTCATTGTATCGTCCTGAGACTAAGAAAGGGGATCCCAGATTGTGGATATATGGGCTTCAGAAATTTACTAAAGCTGATGACATACATGCAATTTGTGTTCTTAACAATAAATTATATGTAATCAACATCACAACTTGCGATATTGAATCTATATTTTTGTCGGATCACAATTCTATTCTCAAAGACTTAGTGAATGAGTGTTATCAAGTATCCAAAACAGTGAGTGAAGAACTACTTGACTTCTTTCAACTAAATTCAAACAGATGGTTTGAATCAGAAGTGCGTGCAGATACGGGAATCGGTCGAACCATCGAAACCATGCTTGGAATTTCTCAAAATTCCAACAAAACGCCAGACTACAAAGGGATAGAATTAAAGAGTCATAGAGAAAAGCGTTCGTCATCAAAAAATGTCTTATTCACTCAAACTCCTGATTGGAGTCTAAGTAAACTTAAATCAGGAAGAGAAATAGTGGCAAAGTATGGTTATGACTGTGGAGATGGAAGATTGACATACCAAAATACAGTGCAATGTAACCTTCCAAATGCACAGGGACTTGGTCTTAATCTTGAATTAGTCAAAGAATGGTTGGAGCTAAAACATTATGGCGAAAAAATAGATGATGTTGCTGTATGGACATTAAGAAAACTTCACGGCCGATTAAGTGAAAAGCACCACGAGACATTCTGGATAACGGTAGATAATGAAGTTCATGATGGGAAAGAATACTTTCGATACCGTAGTATAGAACATACCCGGAACCCTATTATTCCTCAATTTGACATATTGTTAGATACCGGAATAATCACAATTGACCTCTTACTTAGCAGGCCAAGTGGGCATGGAGATACGTACAGTTTCAAAATCAAGAAACGAGGAATGCCCCTATTATTTCCTGAGAGTATAACATATAGTTTAAAGAATAAATAAGCAGATGACAGATAAGATGACTCCTGAGCAACGGCATCGGTGCATGTCGGCCATAAAGGGGAAAGATACGAAGCCGGAAATAATGGTGAGAAAGTATCTTTTCTCTCGTGGACTGCGCTATAGGGTCAACGATAAGAAGCTGCCCGGCTCGCCAGATATTGTTCTGAAGAAATATGGGGTAGTGATTTTCATCGACGGATGCTTCTGGCATGGACATAAGGGATGCAAATATTATCACTTGCCATCGACAAATACAGATTTCTGGAAAGCAAAAATATCGCGCAACATTGCCCGCGACTACGTCAACAACGTGGATCTTGAGCTTGCCGGATGGAGAGTGATACGAATATGGGAATGCGAAGTAAACACAAAGTCAAAACAAGAAGTAGCACTTCAAAAACTGTATGATCAAATCACTTCACAAGAGCCTGCTACAAAACCAAAAAAGATAAAAAGAGAGAAATCACACTCTTATGATGATTATCCTGATGATTTCAATATAGCAGCAGAACCGGAACTTGAGTATTAGGATTAAGATTGCCATGGAAGATATGAAGAAAATAAGAATTTCAGCCGACTACCTTAGGACTTCGAATTACGCACTGTTTCACAACAGGATACCAATCTGCCAATCGGTAGAAGTGACGAATGTCTCTGAAGAGACACTCGAAAATATCACTGTGTCTTGCTCAGGTGAGTTTGTCGAAGCCTACGAAAGCACTCCGATAGGAGGAATCAATCCCGGAGAAACGGTCAGGATAACCCCTTTCTGCATCAATCCAAATCCCAAGCCACTCGCTTCAATCACAGAGCGAATCTTGACAACCTTTACGCTTACTGCCAAATGCGATGATGAGATAATAGGGGAAGAAACGTTAGAACTTGAGCTTATGCCCTATGATCATTGGACGGGAACCGGTATTCTTCCCCAGACAATAGTATCATTCATCACTCCCAACAATCCGGCAATAGATTCCTTAGTCTTGAAAAGCGCTGCCATATTGAAGCGTATTTCAGGATCCTCCTCATTCAAGGCATATCAGGCGGGAAACCCGGCAGATGTGCGCCAGCAAGTGGCCGCAGTTTTTGCAGGAATCCATGAAACGGGTATCATCTACCGGGAAATGGCTGCAAGCTACGAAGATGCCGGGCAACGAATCACAATGCCCGACCAAGTGATAGCGTCGAAGATTGGCAATTGTCTGGAACTGACCTTGCTCATGGCATCTGCACTTGAGGCAATCGGCATCAATTCCCTAATTATTTTCCAGAAGGGGCATGCCTATCTTGGGGTATGGCTCGTAGATGACTGCTATACCTGCAGCGTAAGCGACGACCCTGCTTTCATAGAGAAAAACTGCTCTCGCGGAATAGATGAAATGCTCGTGCTGGAATGCACAATGGCTGTCCAGGAGAAAGCCTCTTTTGAGGAAGCAGTTCAAATAGCAGAGCGCAATCTTGCCAATCACAATAAATTTGATTTATTTATCGATGTAAAAAGAAGCCGACTGGAAAAGATCCGCCCTCTTCCAACCCGAATAGAAAACGGAGGCTCATGGACGTTCGAGACAGAAGGAATAGAGCATGACTCGTGTATTATCAATGTACAGGAACATGACCGCTATGACCTTACGCATATCTCAGCAAACGGAAAAAACCTGACCAAATTTGACATCTGGGAACGCAAACTCCTCGATTTTTCATTGCGTAATACTCTTCTCAATCTATCCCTCAGGCGGAGGGCAATTCAATTCATATCTTTTGACATCAACAGGATTGAAGATCATCTACAGGATGGAAACGAATATCGTATCACATCTAAGCCTAATGTTGAGATTCATTTCGGAGCAGTAGACCATCTTTTGCGATCGAAACTCCACGAAGAGCTCCATGAATTAATCTCCAACGATATCGAGCACCAGCTTCTCCATACTTTTCTTCCTGAGCAAGACACCAAAAATGTGCTTAAGAATATCTACAGGGCAGCCCGAAATGCAATAGAGGAGAGTGGAGCCAACTCCCTTTTTCTTGCCATCGGCGCGCTGCGATGGTATGAAACCGATCAAAGCACCACTCCAAGATATGCCCCTCTCCTACTCCTTCCTGTAGAAATGGTCTATAAAAAAGGAAACTACTATATCCGCACACGCGATGAAGAGATCAGTCTCAACATTACGCTGATGGAGTTTCTGCGTCAGAACTTCGACATCAATATCAATGGACTCAGTCCATTGCCATTGGATGCAAGCGGAGTAGACGTACCGCTGATTTTTGCCATAATCCGCGATGCTCTCAAAGGACAAAAACGCTGGGACATAGAAGAAGAATGCCTCCTAGGCATATTCTCATTCAGCAAATTCCTGATGTGGAACGACGTGCATAACCATAGGGAGGAATTGGCTCAAAACGATATCATCAACAGTCTTGTAGCCAACCGCTTGACATGGAATCAAGATTCATCGGCACCCGACCTTAATGAAATTGACAGAAGTTTATCTCCGGCAGATATAGCACTGCCGGTAGACGTAGACTCATCGCAAATGGCAGCCATCATAGAAGCTGCCGCCGGCAATTCATTCATTTTATATGGACCTCCGGGCACCGGAAAATCGCAGACCATCACCAACCTTATTGCCAATGCCCTCTACCACGGCAAGCGGGTGCTTTTTGTGGCAGAAAAAATGGCGGCACTGAGTGTGGTGCAAAGCCGACTTGAAAAGATTGGCCTTGACCCGTTTTGCCTTGAGCTCCATTCCAACAAATCGACGAAACGGCACGTGCTGCAACAGCTTGAGAAAGCCCTAAAGGTGGTCCATATAGTAGCACCTGCTAATTTTGCAAATCAAGCAGAAAAGATATTCGAAAGGCGCAAGCAACTCTTGACCTACATAGATGCCCTACACACACCTGATCACACTGATGGCCTCTCCCTCTACGACTGCATCATACGCGCTGAATCAATCAAAGCAGAGCCTATATCAGGATTTAAGTTTGATAAAGCCATCGATAATCTACTATCAAAGGAAGGACTGGACGAAATCAACGAACTATTGGGCAGTAGACTTCAGACAGTAGTCAGACTTATGGGGCAACCATCGAGGCATCCACTGAAGGGACTACGCATAGACCGCGATATGCTTATGGAAACAGAGAAAGCCGCATCAAAGATGAAGGCTGACTCTGAAATCCTGAATAGCTATCAAAAGGAATCTGAGCAACTCAGGGAAGCCCAAAAGATTCGGGAGAAACTGATGCGCGACAATAACGCCGCTATCTTTGATGAAGATCCTGATGAGCTCAGGCAAGAATGGCGACGAGCTAAAGCTAAATGGATAATACCAAGATTCTTTGCCAAAAGAAGTTTTATAAAAAGACTCAAGCAATATAATCCTCTCATCATAGCAGACGAAGTTGAGACTTTGGTTGACGACTTGATCTCCTACAAGCAAAAGCACTTGAGAATAGAAGAACTTAACGGAATAATAAAGACTCGATTCAACGCTGAGTATGGCATGGATGAAGTGCCCGAGACATCTTATCTCGGACAGCAATCGGCTTTGCTTGCAAGATGGGCCGAGAACTCCTCAATGATGCGCGACTGGCTTCATTGGAATGAGCTTAGTGATGACCTGAAAAAGAGCGGCATGGGCTGCGTGGCAGAAGCCTTAGAAGCTGAAGAAATCGAAGCAGAATCAGTAAAAGATGCTTTCCTAAAGGCTCTTTTCATACATAAGGCAGAAGAGAAAATAGCCCAATCTAAGGAGCTTGCCGCTTTCGAAGGAATGCTTTTTGATGAAAAGATATCGACTTACCGCAAGCTAACCGAAGAATTCAAGCAGCTTACCCGCAAAGAGCTTTATGCGCGTCTGGCTGCACGAGTGCCACGAATGGCTGATAATGCCACTATAGTCAACGGAAGTGAAATCGGACTACTCAACCGCAATATCAGCAACGGGGGACGCGGGCTTTCGCTACGCGATCTCTTTGATCAGCTTCCTACCCTGCTGCCCAGGCTATGCCCGTGCATGCTCATGAGCCCAATAAGCGTAGCCCAATATATTGACCTGACGGCAGATAAATTTGACCTTGTGGTGTTTGATGAAGCCTCGCAGATGCCAACGAGCGAATCTGTAGGAGCCATAGCCAGAGGGAAAGCCCTGATAGTGGTGGGAGACCCCAAGCAGATGCCCCCTACAAGTTTCTTCTCATCTACCAATGTAGATGCTGAAGAAGCAAGCATCGACGATATGGAAAGCATCCTTGAAGACTGCCGTACACTCGACATGCCATCACTGCAGCTTTCATGGCACTACAGAAGCCGACACGAAAGCCTGATAGCATTCTCAAACAATGAATATTATGAAGGGTCACTCATCACGTTCCCATCCGTAGACGACAAAGCCACCAAGGTGCATTTCGTGCCGGTGAAGGGTGGTTATTATGAAAAGGGTGGACGCCGGTGCAACCAAGTTGAGGCAGAAGCCATAGTCGATGAAATCGAACGCAGGCTAAGGAGCATAAAGCTAAGAACGCACAGCATAGGCGTGATCGCATTCAGCGTCATGCAGCAAGGTCTCATTGAAGATCTTCTTCAGGAACGTCTGGAGCAAGATAAAAACCTTTTGGAAGCAGCCTCAGACATGTATGAGCCAATATTCGTCAAGAATCTTGAAAACGTGCAGGGTGATGAACGCGACGTAATTCTTTTTTCAATAGGATATGGCCCGGACAAGGATGGGAAAGTATCAATGAACTTCGGGCCACTGAACAATGCAGGTGGCGAACGACGTCTGAACGTAGCTGTCAGCCGAGCCCGGCAGGAAATGTATGTTTTCTCCACGTTGAAATCTACGGATATTGACCTTCGGCGTTCAAAAGCCAAAGGTGTGGAAGGATTGAAGCATTTCCTGGAATATGCAGAGACACAGACACTCCCGACATTATCACAGGCTAAAACCGACCACAGCCATTCTGTGATTTCTGAAGAAATTGCCTCAGAACTAAGAAGACATGGATACCAAGCGATAACCAATGTGGGAAGATCAAAATTCCGTGTGGATGTGGCTATAGAAAAAAACGGCAGCCCGGGCAAATTCTCACTCGGAATTCTTCTTGATGGACAAAACTATCGAGACACCAATACTACAAGGGACCGCGAGGTAGTGCAACCATCAGTCTTGCGCGGTCTCAATTGGAAAGTGATGAGGGTATGGAGTGTGGATTGGTTTCGCAACAAAGAGCGCGTAATCAACCGCATCATAGAGAAACTCTCGGAAGCAGACACAGACAAAACTGAAGAGGCAGAAATTCCTGCATTCGACATAACAAAAGAAAAAATAGAGGAAAAGAATACGAATGCCAAGAAATACACTCCTTATGTTATCGATAGTGATAAAGCTTCAGGCATATCAGATCTCAAACTTATGCGCGAGATAATAGCCACCGAGCAACCAATCACGTTCACTCATCTGTGCAGACGAGTAAGCGCCATACGGGAACTCGGACGTATCACTCCCTCGCTACAAAAGAATTTAGGAGCATTGACCGGTAATTTCTTCAAAGACAGCAGTGGTGCGCTTTGGATAAATGAGCAGGATAGCATAGACTATATATTCTATAGACCGGATTCAGGACGCGACATATCTGACATACCGGAGGCGGAAATAGTCAATTCAATAATCGAGACTCTCAACGAACAAGTGGCGCTGAATCAAGATGAACTGACCCTGATAGCCTCTAAGAAAATGGGATTCACCCGCAGGGGCATCAATGTGGATGCTGCGTTCAGGAAAGCTCTGGAGACGATGAAGGCAACAGGAAGGATCGAGACAATAGGGGGAAAGGTGAGGGTAAAGAGTTAAGAGTTAAGAGTTAAGAGTTAAGGGTTAAGGGTTAAGATTTGGGGAGTAGAATAATAAATTATTTATTGATATGGAAATACGAAATGCTGAAGAAAAAGATATAATGGGAATCATGAAGTTGCTGCGTCAAGTCAATGATATTCATGCAGCCGGACGTCCTGACATTTTCATAGAGGGTCACACCAAATATGACGAAGAGGGATTAAGGAAGATTCTGAATGATGCCAGGACACCCGTGTTTGTAGCAATCGACAAGGAAGATAATCTTGCCGGATACTGTTTCTGTATCATCGAAGATCATTCAGGATATGTCAACTTGCAGCCGATAAAGACCCTTTATATCGACGACCTTTGTGTGGATGAAAGCCAGCGTGGGAAGCATGTAGGGCAGAGGCTATTCGAATATGTGAAGAAATATGCTAAAAACAATGGCTTTTACAACGTTACGCTTAATGTGTGGAGTTGCAATCCGGGAGCACAGAAATTTTATGAGGCGATGGGGATGAAACCGATGAAAACGGTTATGGAAAGCATTTTGTTTTAGGCAAAATGCTTTCCATAAACGTTTTCAAAGTATGAGGTATCGGAGGCTTCGCCTCAGTATGAACCTTTGGATGGAGGAGGAAATGAATCTTACCATAAAAACACAAATAAACACTGACATGAAGAAACTTAACATTGCCTTAATGGGTATGCTGCTATTTGCGGCACCCTTACAGGCGAAAACCGGAAAGAGTCCGGTGAAGTTCGACTCCTATGAGTGGAACTTCGGAACGGTTGACCCCTCGAAAGGGACCGTCTGCCACACTTTTACGATGAAGAATACTTCTGATAAGCCGGTGAAGATCGGCAAGGCTATACCAAGCTGCGAGTGCATCCAGGCTTTTTATCCGGTAGAATCCATTGCTCCAGGAGAGGAGATGAAAGTAATGGTGGCGCTATCCCCTACCAATTCAAACGGAAAGACTTTCCGCAGTGTGGAACTGACAGACATCGACGGAAACACATTAGGGGCGCTATCGATGGAAGCTGATGTGCAGACTCTCCCTGCCACCACTCCCCTTGCCTATCAGTATCCGTTTCAAAATCCTGCCCTATCCAACGAGGAAAGAGTGGAGAACCTTATCTCGCTTCTCACACCGGAAGAGAAGGTAGGCCTTATGATGAATAAGTCGGTATCCGTTGATCGTCTGGGAATTCCTTCCTACAACTGGTGGAGTGAGGCTTGCCACGGAGTGCGTCAGGATAACTACACCGTGTTCCCTCAGCCCATAGGAATGGCGGCATCCTTCAACGACAAGCTGTTTTACGACGTATTCTCAGCTGTGTCGGATGAGGCGCGAGCCAACTGGAACCGCTCTGATCATAATGTCTTTAACGTGCCGATGGGAGTGATCTACTATCCGGGCAATCCAGAGCTCACGTTCTGGTGTCCGAACGTCAATATCTTCCGCGACCCACGTTGGGGACGGGGACAAGAGACTTGCGGGGAAGACCCCTACATGAATGCAGTGCTCGGAGTGCAGACAGTGCTTGGGATGCAGGGAGATGATGACCGTTACTTCAAGACCCATGCTTGCGCGAAGCACTACGCAGTGCACAGCGGGCCGGAACCGCTGAGGCATACCTACAACGCATCAGTCTCACAGCGCGACCTTTGGGAGACTTATCTGCCCGCTTTCAAGGCTTTGGTAAAGAAAGGGAATGTTAGGGAAGTAATGTGTGCCTACAACCGATATGAAGGAGTACCATGCTGCAGCAGTGACCGCCTGCTCATCGACATCCTTCGCCGCAAATGGGGATATGACGCAATAGTGCTCACTGACTGTGATGCCATTAACAACTACTACACCAAAGGGCAGCATGAGACACATCCCGATCCTCTCAGCGCATCGGTAGACGCAGTGCTCAACGGCACAGACCTTGAATGCGGAAAAGTATTCATGGTGCTTACCGAGGCTCTTGACAAGGGACTGATCGACGAATCCACACTTGACGGACATCTACGCAAGACCCTCAAGGGGAGGTTTGAACTCGGCATGTTTGATCCTGCCGAGATGCTTCCCTGGTCAAATCTCGGGCCGGAAACCATAAGCAGCGAAGCCTTCGACCAACTCGCCACCCAGGCTGCCCGCGAATCAATGGTGCTTCTGAAAAACGACGGCATACTACCACTTTCCAAGAGCGTGAAGAATGTAGCAGTGATCGGGCCGAATGCCAATGACACAGAACTGCTCAACGGCAATTACGGAGGAAAGCCCACAGAGGAACATACACATAGCCTTCTTGATGGAATTCGAGAAGCCATTCCGGATGCCAATATTCTTTATCGGAAAGCCTGCGAGCTTGACGACGAATACGCCACTATCCCCCACTTAGGTGATTTCAACGACGGGAAGGGTATCATGGTGGAATTCTTCAACAATAACTCACTCAGCGGAAACCCGGACAAGACAGATTATTATAAGGATATAAATTTCAGCACGTTCGGAGCATGGGGATTTGCAGAGGGAATCAGTAAAGACACTCTTTCAGTACGCTTATCCGGTAAAATCCGGCCCACGTTCACAGGGGATATGAAATATACTCTTTCTACAGATAATGGCTACACACTCAAGGTGAACGGGGAGACAGTGGAGGAAGCCGCAGCCGGCGGACGCCGAGGATTTGGATTCAACCGCAAACCTGAATACAAGTCATTCCCCGTTAAAGAAGGTGAAGAATATGAAGTCGTGATAGAATACAAGCACGGCAACGGCAACTTTGCGCTGCTCCGTGGCGACATATGCGAGCGCAAACCTATCGAATTCAACGACCTTGCTTCAGAGATGAAAGATATGGACGCCATCATCGTGATTGGAGGCATATCGGCACAAATGGAAGGAGAAGGAGGCGACAAGGCTGACATCGAGCTCCCGAAAATACAGCAGAAACTGCTCAAAGCTATGCGGGCAACCGGAAAACCGGTAGTATTCGTAAACTGCTCAGGCTCGGCGATTGCCTTCGGAAGCGTGGAAGATTGTTATGATGCTTTGATACAGGCATGGTATCCGGGACAGGGGGGATCAAAGGCTCTCGCTGAGGTGATCTTCGGCGACTATAACCCGGGAGGAAAACTTCCGGTGACATTCTACCGCAGCAACGATGACCTGCCCGACTTCCTTGACTACAACATGAACAACCGCACATACCGCTATTTCAAAGGGGATCCAATGTATGCTTTCGGAGAAGGACTGTCATATACAGAGTTTGAAGTAGGAAAAGGGAAGCTGTCGAAAAAGGCGATGAAGGCTGACGAGAGTGTCACACTCACTGTCCCTGTAGCAAATACAGGGAATCGGGAGGGAACAGAGACAATACAAGTATATATCAAGGCCCTTGATTATCCTGAAGCCCCAATAAAATCGCTGAAGGGGTTTCAAAAGATTGCCTTGAATGCGGGAGAGAAAGGGAAAGCTGTAATCACGCTTGACGGCGAGGCTTTTGAATATTATGATCCGACAATCGACGAGCTTTCCACTCGCCCCGGACGATATCAGATATTATACGGGACATCCTCGCGCGACAAAGATCTGCAAAGCCTTGACTTTTCGGTTAAATGATTAAACTTTGCTCGTTCTTGTATAATCACGCAAAGGCGCAAAGGGGCAGAGTTTCATGACTTATAGCTTCGCGACTCGGCTTTGGCAAGCTCGCAATGATAACGGCCTGCTCCGCATCGGCCGGAGCGCGCAGAGAAAGCTACGCAATTTTAGAGACCAGGTCCTTGAGTTACACTGAATAAGAGCAAGCGAAACTTAAATTAAATTAGTAATAATTATGGGAAAAGAACAACTGTGGGGATATATCGACAAGGGGGGTGAATTTGCCATCGAACCGAAGTTTCATGATGCTTGGAATTTCCATGAGGGTCTGGCAGTGGTGAAAGTAGAATGGGCCCGAGGTTTCATCGATCGCGAAGGGAAATTTGTGATAGAGCCAAAATATCAGTATGCAGGTCCATTCCGCGATGGGAAAGCAAAGGTGATGCTCGACGATGTTTGGGAATACATTGACCACGAAGGGAAAAAGGTAGGTGATGCCGAACCTGAAAGAATGGTGGATGACACGGTCGATATGGAAGATCCCGTTCCGACAGCAAAAGGGAAGAAATTCGGCTACGCTGATAATGAAGGAAAGTTCGTGATTAAACCTCAGTTCGTGCAAGCCAAGCCTTTCTCAGAGGGACTTGCAGCGGTATTGGTCAAAATATAGACAAAAAAAGTCAGGCTTGGGGAATCCTCGCCTGACTTTCTTTTTGCTTTAGCAGCAGATTAATTTTTCAGGATCTTGCTTACAGAGCCATCGGGATTACGAACAATGTTGATTCCCTTTGTGATTCCTTGGAGCTTGCGGCCATCAATTGAATAAACGGCATCGCTGGCATGCAGACGGGAAGAAGATTTGATTTCCTCTACTCCATTCGTGTCTGTATCGATGAGATATGTCACATAGTAGGCCGGATCGTCGCCTTCGTATAAATCGGAGCTATAAAAAGTATAACATAAGATCTTCTTGCCATCGGCAGAAATCCCTGTGGGGACAGTGTATCCTACTTCATCACTCGGACCGAACATCTCAGCATATTCGGGGAACGCATCTACAAACAGCTCAGCGGTATCCTCTCCGGCTCTCATGATGAAACATCCGGCACCATCAATCAGTGAAACTCCGATCATACCAATAAACGTTCCGTCATCGGCAATAGCACGCGGATATAGACCAAGATCCAGATAGTCGATATCCTGGTGCTCCTTATAGATCTTTAAAGTCTTATCCTCCGTATTATATATTACAGGGACAAGGCGATACCCACCATTATCATCGCTGAGAGTACCGAGAGCCCCGACATACTTACCGTTGCTGCTCAAGCAGGTATAGAAAGCAGCCATACCCAGAAGTTCCTTGGAGTCGTCGGCCACATCTTCATCAGAAGCCTTCACAAAGCGGGCAGGAAAGAAATCAGGCACATACTCCCCGTTCTCATTTAAAATCCATATTATAGGGAAAGTAAAGCTTCCAAGATGTCCTAAGATCACCTTACCGTCAGCACTGACATACTTTGCCGCCGAAAAATCATTGAGAAGCTCCTTAAGATCGCCCAACTCGGCTTCAGATGGCATCGGAAGTTTTTTCCAATCAGAGCCATTGGCGGAGTATGCCGCAATGACATCAAACGTTTCTTCTGTGAAAGATCCTACCATCACGCTGCCGTCTTCTGAGATTGACTCTCCTTGGACAGTCCTGACTCCGTAGGGAGCCTTAAGCACCTCCGCCTCCATAGTGTCGAAGGGCACCTTCACGCCATCGGCATCCATAAAGCCTATAGCAATGCCATTATTGCTGATGCCCCGGAACTCACCTCCAGTTTCATCGGCTATCATCCATTTCACTTCCCCTGTCTGGCAGTCAGCCGAGAAGCCTCCCGATCCAGATTGGATTGTGCCACATATAAATTTTCCATTTGAAGAAATTGATAAGCCCATTAGCTCAGGTTCCGTCTGCCCGGGGATACCTTCTTCACTGCATTTAAAAATCTTGATGCTCTCTGCAGAAAGCGATGCAGTAGCAGCAATCGAGAGTGCAAATACAAATAATTTCTTCATAATCATATAGTTCAAATATTTAACTTATTTCTTGAGGACTTTGCTTAGTGAGCCGTCAGAGTTGCGGATTATGTTGATGCCTTTGGTCATTTCGCGCAGACAGCGGCCATCAATGGAATATACTGCCTCAGCATGTTGTTTGCAGGATTCCAAATCGTCTACTGCACCAGGGGCATCTTCTCCACGATCTATGACGTAAGACTCATAATAAGCAGGAGTCTCAAGATCAAAATAGTTGTCAGTATAATATACGTATCCCGTAATATAGCGTCCATCAGCCGACAGACCTGTGCATACATTGAATCCCCGGCTGTCAGCCTCACCATACCTCTTATAAAATTCAGGAAAAACATCCACAAACAATTCAGCCTGTGTCTCACCGGCCATCATTATGAAACTTCCATATGAACCAAATATCGGCTTACCGATTGTGCCAACAAACGTGCCATCGTTGCAGATCGCAACGGGATAAAGACCTTCATGGGTAATATCTATGTCTTGATACTCAGAGTAGACCTTGAGTGATTTAGTTTCAGTGTCATAGACAATAGGAACTTCCATATATGGATTATCATCCTTAGGAATCAAGCCCAATAATGAGACATAGCGTCCATTATTGCTCAGGCCTAAATACATGGCAGAGATACCCGACAATGGCTTTTCATCATTATCCATATCCTCATCCGAACGCTTAAGAAAACGTGCGGGGAAGAGATCCGGGACATACTCTCCATCATCGTTCAAAATCCATAGACATGGAATCGAAAAACTACCTATGAATCCAAGGATCACCCTCCCGTCGCCGCTCACCTTCTTAGCTGCGGATCCTTCAGGCACCTTCTTCAAGACCTTGAGTATTTCTTCATCAGGAGGCATCGGCAGACACGTGAATGAATTGCCCCCATCCTTTGAATATGCCGCTTGAGTATCGGAAGCCTTAATAGACCCTACGAGAAGACTACCGTCATTTGTAAGACCTTCTCCAATAGTTCCCCTTGACCCTTCAGGCCCCCTCATTAAAGTAAGCTCTTCGTTATCGAACTGCCATGTTATGCCGAACGAACCGGAATATCCGACAGCCATCCCCAAATTATCTATTGCGCGAAGTTCTGCACCATCGTCGTCGATTTCTTCCGGTATAGACCATTTAACTTCACCAGTCTCAGTGTTTGCAATGAAAATACCCTCTCCCATTTCAAGGGCACCACATACATACTTCCCATCAGGAGAAATATCTTCTGCCATAAGCTGAGGTTCATCTATACCGGGAACTCCTAATCCACAAGACAAGACCTTGAGCTCTTGAGATGATGCAGCAGAACAAAGGGTCAGAGCAAGAAAAAAAGTATAAAATTTTCTCATAATAAATTATTTGGTTCTAAGACAAATCTAATGGAGAAAGGAACTTTTAGGTTCCACATCTATTATTTTAGATATTTCTTCATACAAAATTAGTAAAAATATTTGAACCAATCCAAACTAAAATTCAAAATCCTTAGCAAATAAAAGTAATTTTACATTTTTATAAAAAAATGAGGTTAAAAAATATAGCAAATTCTAATTTTTTTTGTAATTTTGCAGAATAGTATTTTCAAAAGTAAAGTAAATACACATTTAAATTCAATTTATGCATCTGAATTATCGGCAGTTTTGAATACATAATTTATTAAACCATAATCTATTAACAAATGAAGAAGTTTTTACTTTCTTGCGTAGCACTTGCTGCCTGCACTACAATGGCTATGGCACAAGAGCTCCCGGCATACCCAGACAAGCTTGACTTCACCCTTAATGGTGAGAAAGAGCTAACAGGTGTTACCGTTAGCCAGACAATGGTACCTTATGATGGTTCGGAATGTCTGACTATAAAAATCACAGGAGAATCTGATGCAGATGTCATCACAATGGATTTTGTGACACCTGAAGGATGGGACTATTCATTGATTGATTCAATGATTGGCGGCGCAAATTCCCCATTTAAGACAAGGAGTGGAGAATCTGACCATTGGCTCCCTGTCAATAGCATCGAAAAGAGCTATAAAGAAGGCAACTCTTTTAGCTTCCCTGTAAATGGGAAAGACAGCTATGCCACAATCTACTTGGTAAAAGGAGACAATTTCTGGGAATATTCAATAGACATTGAATTCAAAGTTTCGAAAGCAGGCGGATCCGAAAAAGAAATGCCTGAATATCCGGAAGCACTTGACATCACATTAAATGGAGAAAAAGAGCTTGCAGGAGTGACAGTGACTCAAACTATAGTACCATATGACAATGTAGACTATCTAGCTGTCAACGTCAACGGAGAAACAGATGCAGATTTTATAACTTTAGATTTTGCAACTCCTGCAGGATGGGACTATATGCTGGTTCGTTCGGATTATGACGGAGAGTCAGAAGAAATAGAACCGCTTAAAGCAAAAGCACCGGCAAAAGATGACGAAGAACTCTGGATGGACGCCAGCATGGCGCAATGGTATGGAGTAGCCCCAGGC
Source organism: Muribaculaceae bacterium (assembly GCA_029061255.1). Classification (GTDB taxonomy): domain Bacteria; phylum Bacteroidota; class Bacteroidia; order Bacteroidales; family Muribaculaceae; genus Lepagella. Next base: position 27,706 of record JAIDSL010000141.1, on the reverse strand, counting down.
AACTCACTCACATTCCCTGTAGACGGCGAGGAATGGACTGGTATGGCACTCTTGGTAAAAGGAGAGGAAGCTTATATGGCCAACATTGATTTCATTTTCCAAGTATCCAAGACAGGTGGTTCGGACGTGCCCGGCGATAATCCTGCTCTGCCGAATCATCTCGAGTATACACTCAATGGCGAAAAAGAGATTAAAGGCATTGTTGTAAGACAACTTATTGACGAGACCACCCATGTCTTCAGCGTTACTGGTGAATGTGACTACGACAAGATAACATTGACTTTCGAAACCCCGGAAGGTTGGGACGGTTTGATGATAGCCGATACATGGGGAGAAGGAGAAATAGGTACGGTTAAGACTCGCGGCACCGAAATGATCCCGGTGAAAGACATACTTGGACAAGGGTTCGTAGAAGGCAATTCCATTACCTATAAGACAGACGGAGAAGCCCAATGGGGCAGCATTGCCTTAATCAAGGGAGACATGGCATGCTCTACATTTATCGACTATGACTTTACAGTAAGTAAGAGCAGCGGTCCCGACGTGCCTGGTGATAATGCACCCCTTATTCCTGAGAGCATCGGCATCACCACTTATGCTGAAGGCCTGATAGTAGAGCAAGAAAAAGATCCGGATGATGGATCCATATATATTGACGTAACCGGATCAATAGCTGAAGAGGAATATGAACTGATACTTGATGTTCCGTCAGGCTGGGACGGCTATGTAATTCTTCCTTATTCAGAAAACGTAACAGTTGGAGACCATAACATAGGACCGAGAAAGATCGCAGCAACAGATCATGAATGGGTGCCAATAAAATACGTATTAGATGAAGGATATATTAAAGGCAACAAAATTACTGTAAAGGTTACCAGCAATTGGGAATTTGCATACGCATACCTCTACAAGGATGAAAAAGTCGATAATAATGCCTTCATTGCAATTACTTCAAAAGTTGGCCAGGGAAGCGGCAATCTCATCGAGGATAATCAGAAAGCATATGATGCTGTAATCGCTGAACTCGAAGCACTTCAGGCTGAGTATGAAGAAGCAGTAGAAGAAATAAAGAAGACTAATCCTGATTTCGACTTCACAGAATGGGAGGAAATCGGAAATATGATCGAACAATATAAAGGATGGGCTGCCCAGGCACTTGCTTCCGCCAACGAGGAAGGTGAATCTTTCTTCTTCCCCTTCGACGGAGAAGAGATTGAAGGGTATATTGCCATGATGGTAATGGCATCACAGCCTTCTCCGGAATTCCCAGAGACGTTTGACGTAACTCTCAGCGACAACAATGGCGTTGAGGTTAGCCAAAGCATTGAGCAAGATGTCTATACAATCTCCGTATCAGGTAAGAGCGAACAAGAGGAAATCACCTTGACTATAGCTGTTCCTGAAGGATGGGATGGTTTCATCTGCATGAGTGAAGACAACTCAGATATTGAGCCGCTATCAACAAGGGCAGAAGAATCAGAATGGTGGCCTGTTGAGTCAATGTTAGAATTTGGTGCAGTGGAAAGCAACTCTGTAACATTCCCCGTCGATGGAGAAGAGCATTTTGGACAGTTCCTCCTTGTTAAAAATGGTTTGGCTGACGTAGCTAACCAGATTAATGTTGAGTTTATAGTAGAATACAGTGACCCGGATGGAGTATCAAGCATAAATGCTACTGACAAGACATCCTACTATGATCTTAACGGCAACAAGATCAGCAATCCTAAGAATGGTATGTATATCAAGGTTGTTGATGGAAAGGCTTCTAAGGTTATCCTAAAGTAATTAGCATAGAAAAATACTTTCTTCCAGAAATCCTCCGGATCAAAACGATTCGGGGGATTGTTTTTTGCATATCTTAAAAAATATGACTACTTTTGTGAATCCAGAAATGAAATATTGTCATAATTGATGTGGCTTTCAGAAATGAATCGAGTCTGGATTGCATCTAAACAAATGTGAAGAATAATCAAAACCAATATAAAATTTATTGAAATGAAAAAACTACTACTCTCTATCGCCACGGTGGGCTTAGTATCCTTAGTGGCACATGCCGACGAATACAAATTCGTTTTTGACGGCACAAACGACATGGGTGGGCTTACTCGCCAGTCTGACATCAAGACGCCGGAGTGTGTCGAGAGCTTTTCATTATCAGAGGAAGGGATTGACTTCTCAATCACACGAGGAAGCGATTCGGGTAAAGGATTTGCCCTTGTAAATGGAGGAGGAAGCAATTCAGGAATCTATATATCAGGAGGAATATCCTCCTTAACAGACACAAAGATAACCTTGACAGTGCCCAATGGCAAGATATCTGATGCGAAACTATGGCTATCAGGATATGCAGCAATTACACTTGACATTTCATTTAACGGCAAATATGTGGAATCATCAGGCGACGGCCCCATCTTCTACTGGCTATGGAGTGATGATTCAGGCACCGAGACACTGAGCATTGAATTGGACGGAACTTTTGAAGCACGCTACATACATTCAATTGAGTTGACCTATACTCCTGACCTGGGTGGGAAAAAGACATGCGGTCTGGCATTCGAGGAGAAAGACCTTGAGGGAATTCTTGGAAAGGAATTCACATCTCCTGTGCTCTCGAATCCAAACAGTCTTGATGTGGAATGGTCAAGCTCTGACGAAAATGTTGCTGCGGTAGATGCTGATGGCAACGTGACTCCAAAGGGAATAGGCCAGACTGTGATAGCTGCCTCTACAACAGGAAACGACGACTATGCCGCAGGCAATGCAAAATACACCCTTACTGTGATAGGATGCGCGAAAAATCTTAGCCAAATGAAGGAATTTGCCCCGAATCTTTATCAACGAGTTTATGTAGATTTTCCAATGACCGTGACTTATGCCACCGGATTATCCGCATTCGTTTCTGACAGCGAAGGCAATGCCGGCCTGATCGAAAACATAAAGGACAAAGGAAGCACTTCGTTGACCACATCTACAATATATAAAGTAGGAAACGTCATACCAGAAGGATGGACAGCTACTAACGCATTTATTTATGAGAGTGTAAACTGGCAAGGAATACCGCCAAAAGTATCGGAAACTGTAAAAGTAGAATATCCGGAGGTAACTTCAGTGACTCAAGATGATGTGGATAGAGTCGTAATCCTTAAAGATGTCACGTTTGAATCCCGAACTCCCGAAACTTACGCCAAGGTAACAGGCATCACTCCAGACAATAAGACATATGAGTTTGATAATACATTCGGCATCAACTCCCAGGCTGCAGGAACGTATGATGTGACATGCATAGTAAGATTCTCAAAGATAGGATCAACCGAGTATTTTTATCTTGCACCCCTCTCTTACGATGAAAGCAGCTCTGCAAGTTTCATCAACGAAGACAACTCAAGTGTACGTTATTATAATCTCAATGGTGTAGAGATACTTAATCCGGAAAACGGGATATACATAAAGAAAACCGGAAGCAGCACAACAAAAGTCATTCTCAAGTGATTCTGCTTTTGTAAAGGTAGCAGAGGATTTCTGGATAGGAATCCGTAGGAAAGCAAAAAGAGAGCGCGATTCTGATCGCGCTCTCTTTTTCTCTTAAATCAATTTATGATTATTTGACCATAACCTTAACTGAGCTTGTAGTGTCTGCCTTGCGAATAACTACAGTCACCACACTACCGTCAATATTTCCAACCTTGACGGTGCGTGCACCATTGCTCTTGGCGATGATCTTGCCAGTAAGATCATAGATTTCTACCGACTTAACATCTGAGATATCTCCACCAATGAAGAAGCTACCATCTTCGTAAGATACTCCGATTGAGCCTGCATTAAGCATAGAAACTGATGTGGCATCATTTGCAGAGATCATAAACGGATTAGCAAAAGTGCCTTCAGGATTCTGGTTGAATACTACGGAGGTAGCTGAAAGCATCTCTTCACTGTCATTTCCAATGAAGTGGAATGTTATCACATCACCAGGATTGCCATGCACATTAATCATAATCACGTCATCTATAACCTTACCGATGCCTCGGCATTCATCACCACAGAAAGCAGCCAACTGATAGTCGTCGACATCACCTACTGCATCAAACGAAGTTATCATAGGCATTACGGATGCGTATTTGTGATTGTCTACCGTCCAAAGGCCATCGGCTGCCAAGACAGGAGCCATTGCCGGAGCTTTGGAGTCATGCTCAGCTACAATATTATAGACAAACTCTTTATCTGAGTTACTATAGAACATATAGCCGACACCGGGAACCATATGTGAGATAGTGCCTTTCCATATGCCTTCTGCATCAGCCTGAACGCTGCCTTCGAGGCCAACAAGCATATCGCCTTCTTCAGCATTAAGCGAAGCAAGAAGATCAGAGATCATAAGGCTTCCGTCATCAACCAGAGTTCCTATCCAGTTCCAACCCTTATTGAGCTTTACTGTCTTGATAGGATCAAAAGCAACCCCGGAAATATTGCCAGTCCAGACAATACCGTCTACAAATACCTTATAACCCTCGGCCGGCATGAGCTCGGAAAGATTTCCTACAAGACCATGTTTCGGGTCGCGTACCACTTCCTGTGTCTGTGAAAGGATAGAGCTGATACCGTCAGTAGCGAAGTCTGCTACAGCAACCGAAGTCTCAGCATTATGAGATATCCAGTTCCAGTTCTTTACAAGACTAAAGTCCACATTAGCCTTCTTAAGTTCGAAGTCAAGAGCGACTACATCAGATCGATAACCCTTGTATTCAGCCACAGCTTTAATACTCATTGCCTCACCTTGCAATGCAAACGGTTTGGTAAAGAGAGTTCTTGTGCCGTCGGCATCAGTAGGATCAGAACCATCGACAGTGTAGTAAATAGAAGCCCTCTTTGAAGAAGAAACTATGTCGACGAGATCTGAACGATATAGCTTATTGCTACCTACAGCAACAGGCTCATTGATCCAAAGAGGATGCTCACCAATTGCCATCTCTGTCTTATTTGTGTTTTCATTAGCAACCAGATATGCAGAGAATGGCATCACAGTGACGCTTTCAGAATCAGCCTGACGTAAGAACTTGCTTCCTTCCTCATTGAGAGCGTAGCATACTACGGGACGAGTCTGACCGTCGTAGCTACCATAAAGAGAGAAGTCCTTTCCTGCTGCTACGAGCTCCTCTGGTACAGGAGTGAATGGAACATCGTATGTTCCTTCCACATTAAGTGATTTACCAACGAAAGTAACCGGAACGGAAGCAAACGGAGCGCATACGTTTGCGAGATACGGACGGTTGGGGAGGAAGTCAGTCTGAGCGGTCATTTCTGTAGCCTCTTCTCCGTCGAAAGAAAGGAGGTGGAGACCACTACCCTCACGCTTAGCGAACTCCCTGTCTAATTTCCAGTCAGTCGGCTGGAACGGAAGAATGATTGTAGACCATCCGCCGTCGACATCGCATGCGTCGCTTGCAGTCACATCAATAGTGAACGAGATGCTGTGGTCGCCGAGCATAAAGCTTGCCGGAGCATTGAATGGATGATTGCCAACAAGATTGATATCGGAAGCAGCCACACGCTGGCCACCCTTGTTGAGGATGATATTGAGATCCTCCGTACCAGGAATCACATTCTCACCGATATAGATAAGACAGTTGGGACTGAGTCCACGGAAAGATTCTGCAGTAACGCCTGCCACTTCACCAGCCTTGCGCATGCCGGGCTTCCCGCTTGCTTCTGAAGAGCCAAGTGAAGGAAGAAGAATGCTGGTAAGGCTTTCGCAACCTTCGAAGGCACCTTCACCGATGGATGTCACGCCGGGAAGAGTAAGCGACTCAATACTTGAGCAATCCTTGAAGCATCCTGCACCGATCTCGGTTACGTTATCGGATACTATAACGTCTACCAGCTGCTCCATCCCCTCAAACGCGTTGTCGGGAAGCGAAGTGTTGTCGATAGCCGTCAGGTCGATTGTCTCAACATTAGAGAAGTTGTCACGCACCTGCTTGAACTCTTCTTCTGTCACATCACCGGAGACAGTAAGCTCGTTGTAGGACACGGCTTCCTCCGCATCCATCTTGTCGAGATATTCAGCAGGAATAACATCACCTTCCTCAAAGATGGTCTCACCTGAGATGCTAACCCAGCAGTCGCCCTCAAGGGCAGGGATAGTGTAGATACCACCATTGGACTCAAGAGTCATTTCTTTTTCTTCATATTCGGGAGAATAGCCGGTCTTTGTCATAACTTTTGTCTTAAGAGTAACGACAGGAACGGTCTTCTCGGGTATGTTGGAAAGCGTGAATTTGATCTCGCTGCCTTCCTTATAGAGGACAGGCTTAACCTCAGAATTTGCCTGCCATCCGTTATCGCTCATATAGATGAAGTTTCTCATCACAACATCCTTCCATTCCGAGCCTTCGGGTATCTCAACAATCTGAGCATTCACTCCATTTGCACCTTCCTTATTCTCGAACTTGATGTCATAATAGAAGTTGAGTTCAATAGTATGGTTCTGTGGCATTGTTACACCTGAAGTAGCAGCGGGATTCCAACTTAATAGCATACGGCCACCGACCATACTCCAGCTCTGCTCGGGAGTTATAGGTGTTCCTTCAGTCTTCGAATAAGCATAGGAGTTGGCTAAGACATCGATTCCGTTGTCAAAGACCCTGAATGGCACACCGGGACGAACGTGATCATATGGCTTGAACTGTGTAGACTGGCTGTTTGGAAGTATGAGAATCATCGTCACCTCATCCGTCTGGCCAACCGCCACATTGTTGATATCGCCCTTGTATCCGTTGACACCAATGCGGGATGTATCTAACTTAACCCAATAGTAATCCTTATGTTCAACAGGTGCCTTATAGAGCGAAAGCTGAGCCCACCAAGTGGACGGAACGCTATAGCTTTCCTCGGATCCCTTGGGAACCTCAAGGGAGATGGAAGATGCATTGGATGGGAAAGGAGACATGTTGCCGCAGGTAGGAGCTACCTTAGGCTTAGCGATAATCTTATTCAGGCCAACGCAAGCAGAGAAGGCACCTTCCGCGATATATGTCACATTAGCCGGGATAGTTATCTCCGATATCTGGGTGCAACGAGCGAAAGCGTTCTTGCTGAAACGCTCAAGATTGTTGGGAAGGATAATGGTCTTCAGAGCAGAAAGACTTGATGCGTTGGTTGGAGCAAAAGCATTCTCCGGAATAGTATTGCCGGTCATCGCAGCTCCCTTGATTGTGACGTCAGCCATATCAAGGTCGATAATGACACTTGCATTGGCACGCAGGGCATCGAAATCACTGACGAGCATTGTTCCGATAAGCTTAACGCGGGTGGGACAATCCTGAAGCTTGGAAGCAAGCGTTCCTTCCTGAATGTTGTATACCATATAGTCGCCTGCCTCAGCATCCTTGACGGTAATTGTTATGTCAAGATCATCAAGAACAGCAGGAATAGATATGTTAGCGACTGCAACATTGGTAGCCTTTGTCTCGCCATTGATCGATACAGTAACACGCTGCGCGGGATCGATAGCGGAAGCCTTAAAGCTGAAGGGCATACCGCGCACCACCTGGGTGGCACCACCCTCGATTCTTGCCCCTGTGACACTCGAAGGCATAGTGACGTTGTGATAGATCACCGGGTTGTTGACAGCCAGTATGCGATCAATGATAGTTTCGTTCTCACCCTCAACAAGCTGCCAGTCTTTCTTATTATATGAAGTAGCGAGGCGAATCAGGTTGCCTTCCTTCACCTTAGACTCATTCACCTGGCAGTAGAAATTGTAGGTGAGATTCTCGCCGTTGCGGCTATAGTAGTTGCTGACAATCTGAGAAATGAACTCCTTGATCGCTCCGTCCTTGTCGGTAAGCACCATTGCATAGAACTTTGCAGCATCGTCGCCCTTAGGCACCTTGATTGCATTAGCACGAATAGTGAACCTCTGGCCGACCGGCACATTAACCACGTCGGTAGCAAGGCCAATGCCACCGACATCGCCGGTAAGCTTCCATGTAGTGTCGACTGTTGTAGGCTGAGGCTGCTGGAATTCAACGTGTATAAGCATATTTCCGTTGACATTGATCTTGTACTTGCCCTCAGCATCAGCAGTGAGACGAGTCGCGTTGGCAAACACCTGCATTACGGACTCACCGTAAGTGTCATCTGTATCTACCTTGAACTCGAATTCATCACCCTTGTAGAAATAGTCTTCGTCAGTGATCTTAGTATACTTGATTCCTTTTTTCTCCGCCATTGTAACGGTGAATTCATACGGCTCGGCAGGTAAACCTTCCACTATTTCCTTGAAGTCTTGCCAGTATTCCTTAGCGCGGTAAGCGTCGGCAGAGCCATTAGGTACAATCAGCTTATCCTGGGGGACACCCGAGAAAACACACCAGTTGACCCAAGCGGGGGATGAGCGACGGGAGATAACCTCACGCAGCTGGTTGCAGCCTACAAACACATTGTATTCCCAAGTGCCGACAGAAGCAGGGATGTCAATAGATTTAAGACCTGTCTGGGCAAGACAGCCGTTCTTGAACGTGCTGAGGTTGTTGGGAAGGATAATCTTCTGGAGCGAACGGTAGCCCATGAAAGCCTTCGTCGGTATGGCGTTTGCCGGATTCGAACCCTGCGCTAAAATCGATACATTTGAGATGTCGAGAGTCTCGAGCTTCATTTGATCGCGCATGAAGTTGAAGTCGCTGGCATTGATAGTGCCATAGAGTGTCAGATTCTTTACGGATGCACATTCATCTTCAGTAAGAAGATTCTGAAGATTTCCTGCTGTCACCCAAAGAGTCATCTTGGAAAGTACGTTGGCTGCAATTTGATTGGTTACAGTCACTCTCTGATTCTCCAATACGTTAGAGAGACGGTATGAGCCATCAGATTCCGGACTGAGTAGAAAGCCATTAGCCTTCAAAGTAATTAGCCTTGAGGGATCAAGCTGAGTAAGAGTGAATACGAAATCGCGTCCGAGTATAGCCTCCGATTCAGGAGCTGTGATGGTATAGAAGTTGTTGCTGGCAGGAAGTGTGACCGTAAGATACGGCACGTCGTAATTCTTAGCAGAAACTTCTGCGTGAGCGAGACGATCACCTGCAAGAGGAAGCCATTCTGAAGATCCATTTGCCATGGAGACTATGCCAACCTTGTCGCTGTCAGATACCGACACACCGTCAGGGACCTTACAGGAGAAGTCGACATATTTGGAGATCTGAAGAGACCAGAGAGAGAAATTGCGAGAATCGGAAAGAAGTCCTTTTTGATTGCCGGAGGCATCGAAGAGAGCCACTGCGAGCTTGCCGGAGAAATCAGTATTTGAGATGTTTTTCAGGGCTCCCACACGCACAGTGAAGGAATCGACTGAAGAAATATCTGATACATTGAGTGTGAGACCCGGCTGGCTCTCGTCGCTTGTGACATGAATGTCTGACCAAGCTCGATTGTCAGAGGCAGGCTTGATATTGTAGACGATGGTCATCAGTTCGTTGTAGCTGTGAGCCTTGCTGACTACCGGGTTCAATGCATCTGTAGCATAAAAGCCATTAGCAGATCCACCCCAACCCCAGTTGATATGGAAGTAGGGAGTAGAACCGCGCATCTCATAGCCATCGCAGACGAAAGCGTGGCCGGCAGAAACATCCTGTCCGCAATAAAGCACCGGACGGTCGTTGTCAATTTCGTCAACGATCACCTGATCCCATGCTTCACGGCTCATTTCCTGACGTTTCTTGTAAGAGACACCTGCATCGTATCCAAATAGAGAAGTAAGAGCATAGGGCACCTTCACTTCATAAGCACTTGAGCTGGACATACCGAAGTCTGTGCCAATACCTATAGCGGCGTCAGCTACAAGAGTGGCAACAGCATTAGCCTCTTCATCTGTATATCCACTTCTGTAATTGTCCATACGCATTGTAGACCATGAATACTGCGTATGCTCACCGGCACTCACGAGAGAAGACGGGCGAGAGGCAGGATAATCATGATATTTAAGAATCTCGGCAAGAGCCACTCCGACACAGCCAGTGAGACGGCGGTTAGGAATATTGTTGTTAAACGGAGCCTCCTGACTCCAGGAAGGAGTCTCAAGGACTTTGCTTTCTGATTCTGCCGAAACGTGTGCAAGTACTTGACGGCGCACGTTTGCCGGAACCTTTACAGGCTCTCTAAGCACTCGCTCTGCTGAAGCGGGCACCGAGCCTACACTCCATACGGAATTATCCGAATAGCCAATAACCGGAAGGGAGTTTTCATCAGCCGAAATGATTACGAAACCTTTACCATCCTTGGCATTGAAAACGTAGCACATCGGATTTGATGCCTCATCGGTGGCAGTATAAGCAAGGACAAAAGCATCCTTATCTGCCAGCCTATAGACTTCGCCAGACTGAAAAAATTCAGCGGCAACGTCTTTTGCTTCATCCACACTGAGTGTGGCCGCACCTATAATAGATGGCGACAACGCACACAGACTGAGCATGAGCATCTGCTGAATTGATTTTAGCATAGGTTTTAAATGTATTAATGGATTAATCGTATAATTAAATAAAGTTTCTGTCTGTCCGGATCAATTTCAATTGATCCGGACAGCTCTAATAAATGTTATTTTTTGTTCCCTACCATCATCTTTTTGCCATTGACGATGTATACGCCCGGTGAAAGACGATCTTTAAGTTCGGATGCCTTGACATTTCTGAAAAGAACAATTCCTCCGACAGTGACAACTGTCACTGAGTCAGAACTGCTGTAGACACTATCTACAGAATCTCCAATGACAAGTGTACCTGTCACTTCAACGTCATGCGCCGGCATAGTTTCTGGATATTCTGACCATCCTGAGAAAGTGTCGCCATCATTCAATGAAACTTCAGGAGCGATGATTTCCGAACCGTATGCTACTAGTCCTGAATATATTACCTCATCGTTAAGCCTAAATGTCAGAGTGTAGTAGTTGACCTCATAGTTGCCTACGAAGTGTAGGTTTTCAGCAGGCATAGTTGGCGGCACGACACCCCAACCGCTGAAAGTGTAACCTTCCTTCTCCGGCACTTCGGGAAGAATTATAGGCTCTCCATAAGCTACTTCCGTGGTATAAGCGGTTTCATCACCAATAGCAAAGGTCACAGTATAAATATTAACTGTGTAGTTACCAATAAACTCGAGATCTTTAGCCGGCATTGATACAGGGATTTCACCCCATCCTGAGAATGTATGACCCTCTCTTTCCGGTGCCTCCGGTGCTACTATTTCTGCCCCGAAAGGAATTTGAGAAGAATAAATGACTTCATCACCTATCTTAAACACTACAGAATACGAGTTCAGATCGTAAGACCCTGTGAACACAAGATCTTGAGCCGGCATAACGGCAGGCACTACTCCCCAACCGGAGAAGGTGTATCCTTCTTTTTCAGGAATTTCCGGAACGATTATCTCTGCTCCGAAGAGGATTTCATTCTTTGATACCACATAATCATCAATCAGGAATGTCAGGGTATAAGAGTTTGTGGTGTACTCTCCTTTGAACTCAAGGTTGCGCGCAGGCATAGTAGCAGGCACGTCACCCCAACCACCGAATGTATGGCCCTCTTTCACTGGAGCTTCTGGAGCCTTTATTTCCCCGCCATAAGGAAGCTCGCCATTGAAGAGCACATCTTCTCCAATTTTAAATGTCAAGGTGTAGTAATTGACTGAATAAGTACCACGCAAAACAAGATCATTTGCCGGCATAGTGGAAGGGATATCTCCCCAGCCGCTGAAAGTATTCCCCTCCTTCTCCGGCGGATATGGAACCACAATCTCTGCACCATATGGAACTGTCGAAGTTAAGATTACCTCATCATCTGCCATAAAAGTCAGAGTGTAATAGTTGACTTCATATGAGCCGGTAAATTTGAGATCCATCGCAGGCATAACTGACGGCACCATACCCCATCCTGAGAAAGTGTATCCCTCTTTTGCGGGTGCTTCAGGAAGAGTTATTTCAGTGCCATAAGGGATTTGGCCTGTAAATATCACTTCATCACCAATAGTGAATGTCAAAGTATAAGTATTGACGTTATACGTACCGTTGATGTTTAGGTCATTGGCAGGCATAGTGGCAGGAACATCATTCCAACCCACAAGAGTGTGACCTTCTTTCGTCGGGATTTCCGGTGCAGATATCTCCGATCCGTAAGCAGCCTGAGTTGTGTAGTATACTTCACCGTCTATATAAAACGTAAGAGTATATATGTTGACCGAATATGTTCCGGAGATCACAAGATCAGAAGCAGGCATTGTTTCCGGCACAATGCCCCAACCGGAGAATGTGTAACCCACCTTGTCCGGGACTTGAGGAGCCACAACCTGTGAACCATATGGAAGAATACCGGTATAGACGACCTCATCGTCAATCTTGAATGTGAGAGAGTAATTATTCACGATATAACTACCTACTATCTCGATATTCGAAGCAGGAACAGTAGATGGAACATCTCCCCACCCGCTGAAAGTGTAACCCTCCTTCTCAGGCACTTCAGGCAGAATAATTTCTGATCCATAGATGAGGTCAGCCATTTTTATGACCTCGTCGCCAATCTTGAAAGTGACTGTATAATAGTTGCCAGAGTAAGTGCCAACAAATACAAGATCAAACGCAGGCATAGTAGCTGGAACTTCTCCCCAACCACTGAAAGAGTGACCCTCCTTCTCGGGAGCCTCAGGCACAATTATCTCAGAGCCATAGTCAAGTTCAAGTGTCTGGAACACTTCCTGGTCAATTCTGAATATTACAGTATATGTATTGACCGTGTAATCTCCCTTAAACTCAAGGTCACCAGCAGGCATCACAGCCGGGACTTCACCCCATCCACTGAATGAATGACCCTCTTTGGCAGGAGCCTCCGGAACTATGATCTCTTCCTCATATGCCAATTCCTGCGACACGAAAACTTCGTCGCCAATGTAGAATGTCACAGTATAATGATTGATTACATACGAACCATTGACCTCGACATCATGGGAAGGAACAGTAGCAGGGATTTCAGTCCAACCACTAAAACTATATCCTTCTTTAGAGGGAATTTCATCATAAGGAGTAATAACTTCTCCAAAAGCTAAGTGATCGGTATGCACTACTTCGCCATCTAATTTATAGACCACGTTAAAGAACAAAACATCGTATTTTCCCTCAAAAACCAGATCATTGGCAGGCATAGTCTCCGGGACATCAGTCGCCCATCCACTGAATGTATAACCCTCCTTCTCAGGAACCTCTGGAATCACAATTGAAGAACCATAAGCGACCTGACCTGAAAAGATTTCCTCATCGTCTACCAAAAATTTAAGCTCATACGTATTGATCGTGTATGTGCTGTAAAACTCGAGATCATATGCAGGCATAGTATCCGGAACCTCACCCCAGCCATTGAAGGTAAAACCTTCTTTATCCGGAACCTCCGGAGCTACAATGGGATCTCCATAACCCACTTCAAGAGTCTGGACAACTTCATCATCGATCTTAAACACCGCAGTATAATAAGGTGTCATTGCAAATGGATCAGATGGCATGCCAACACGGCTATCTGCCTTGAAAGTAAGTTCCGAACCATCTTCGCCTTTCACGTGTACGATCTGACCCGTCTTTTTATCCTTCATATAGAAGGAGAGCTTCTCGCTGTCAGCATCGTTACTACGGATACGCATATAAAGACAACTCTCACCTTGGGTCAGTTCTAATTTTTCAGCTAACCCACGGCACTCATCGTCTACAAACGCTCCGATCTCATACAAAGACAGATCTTCGAAATCCTTATTTTCCATACGGAAATACAGACTCATGTCATAACGGAAGTCAGAAGGATTCACTGTCCAGGCCTCATCACGAAGTCCTGCAAATGCAGAAACGCACACTGTCATGAGCAACACGAGCAGCGGCGCAAGCATCTTGCCTTTTAATCTTCTCTTTAACATTAATTAATTAGGTTAAGTAAAAAATATTGATAATTAAACACTTGTATTAAAAATTAACTACCGCAATGTCCGAAATTTTTGTCGGATAAATATACTTAAAGAGAGACATAGACAAAAGAAGACAGACAACTTCGACTGTTAAATACGGAGCGGTGGCTTCATTTAAATACAAAGATAATATAAAATGTGCCTTTTTTGCAAACTTTACATCAAAAAAATTTAACAATTTAATATTTATTTGTGTTTTTTGCATAAATAAAACCGAAACTGAGATCCTAACTCAAAAAAAGCCTTCGCAACTTATGCGAAGGCTGTGCTACCCCCCTCCGGGGTAGAAAGATGATGGCAAAACAAAATATACTCCCAATTATTTTCTTGATTCCGGAATAAGGGTGTAGGTCTTGACTTTGCCGTTATAGTTGAGGCGCACTATAGCCTTGTCTTTGGCAGACGTCGGTTGCTGGATATCAATCTTAACCGGTTGGCCTGAGCTTGTCACTGCAGACACCTCGGGGGTTTTATCTGAGAGAAGAGTATAGTGAACATCATAGCGGTCGTATCCGGTATAGCCGTTATCATTTGTAGAACGTGTTGGGTTCTCCGGAAGTGTCAATGCAACCCCGTTGACAGCTATTGTGACCTGAGGAGCCTGTGTGTAAACAAGCTCATCTCCCTTTTTGCTGAATCCGACCCCATTCAAAACTACAGCAGGACGCCCGGGGGCTCCTTCAGCCACAAGATAAATCGCATGCTTGCCATCAAGATCATCCACAGCATCGGCAACGTCAACCTTGAATTTTGTGACTTCACGCGGAGATCCGGCAGGCACTACAATCTCGCCTATCTTTTTTCCTTTCCAAGTTTCATTGGCATACGGGCCATCGAGCATTATACTCAGCTTCACCGGCCAAGGAGCCTGAGGAGTCAAGAACACGTTGAACTCCGTTTCATTTCCAGGCTGAGTGCCATCGAATGGCTTAAGTCCTTTTGTAGCTTTATCCAGACCTCCGAAGCCAAAATACTTATATCCTACTATATCGCCGCCATTCATAATCACTTTCATGTTCGGATCCCATATGTCCCAGGTGTCTTGCATAGATCCAATATTGGAAAGGTAGCAAGCATATCCGGCATCATAAAATTTATAGGGATCGAGTCCGAAGATCTGGAAACCTTCCGATGTCACTTCGGCACCGGGATAATAGTCGCCATTAGATGCCTTTGCAGTCCATTTTTCATCGGCTGCGTAAGGGTCGTAACCGGTTATTGTCACTACACCTCCGTCAGCAACCTTTTTCTTATCCCACTCTATTTTCACCGGAGCTACCATTGCCTGGCGAGCAAAACCAAATCCACGAGGGGGACGATGATAGAAGACATACCATTGTCCGTTGATCTCCTGAAGCGAACCATGGGTGTTATGAGCAGCATTTGTCTCCTTAAGAGCAGTGCCGTCTTCATTAAGGACAATACCACGAGAATCGACAAGCACTCCCCCACTCCTCCAGGGACCGAGTGGAGAGTCGGCATAGGCGTAACGCAGAGTTGAGTTTGTACTCGGAAGCCCGTAGTCAGGACCGGAATAGCCTGAGAAGATCATCACATATTTATTCCCGACTTTTCTTATTGAGGAAGCCTCAAAGAAATTGAAATCGCCGGGGTTCTGCTCGCTGTAGAGAGCAGGATATTGGGTGCCTTCAGGATCTTTGATCACACCGTAGCGAGCACTCGCGGGCATGAAATATGGTATAATCTCAGTGCCGGGACGCAGGGAATACATTGTGTTCTGATCAAGCTCGGCAGCACTCGAGTGTTGGAAACCCCAGAATCCGTAGGCACGGAAACCTTTCTTATAGTCGGGGTCTTTTTTGTCGGTGATCTGCTCAATGAATATGGATGGATCGAAACCGAGGATACTTCCTTCCACCACTGCTGAACCATCTTCGTTGAGATTGACGGGAGTGAATGGTCCATTGGGACGCGGACCTTTACAGACCATGGCTTCACGACGCGGACCGCGGCTGTGAGGATAAAGATAATATTCCTTGTTGCCCTTTCGATCTCGCACTTCAACAAGGTCGGGAGCAAACATGACATCCCATTTTCCATCTTTTTCATAAGTGAAAATTGCACCTTCGTCACGCCAATCGGTAAGGTCTTCTACCGGTGCAGACCACATACGGATATCAGGGCCGCAGTATTCATTTACCCTGAGGTCGTGTGAACCGATGATATAGGCTCGATATTTACCGGGGTTGTCGGGATCTTCAAAGACTCGAGGTTCTCCGTCGGGAAGGTGTTCCCACAGTGGAAGATAAGGATTTCCTACTCCCACATTGTCATTGGCTGCCACATCTGCATAATAGCCGAAGAGTGCGGCTGAACAAACAGCAATGGCAGCAAGTCCGCGAAGAGCGGATTTTGTATAGTTCATGGTCAGATAAAAATTAAATTATGAAACAATTTTTGCTTGCTACAAAGTTAATAAAAAAATCCGGATTTAATATCCGGATTTAGAAAAAAACTATTGATGGACTATGTTTTGATACTTAGGTGCAGAACTTTTTTCATTCACCGACATTTTTAAGCGAACTGGCAGAGGAGCACAGAAATACATTTGCTTTCCATGTTAGAGGCTGGTGACTAAGACTAAGACGATGCCGAATATGATGAGAAGTGTGTTGGAGACCGCATAAGTGATAGTGTATCCTAAGGCGGGGACAGAACTGCCAAGACGCTCCTGGACAGCGCCGAGGCCTGCTGTTGTCTTTCTTGCGCCTGCACAGCAACCGAGAGTGACCGCAGGATGGAACTTGAAAAGTTTATGCCCTATCAAAATTGATAGGAATAGTGGGACCAATGTTACTATGAGACCGGCAACAAAGATTTTCGGTCCGACTTCTGAAAATGCACTGATGAACGATGGCCCGGAGGCGATGCCGATCACTGCGATATACATATTAAGTCCGAGATTATTAAAGACCCAAAGAGAGGCTTTTGGAATAGAACCGAATACGGGCCGTTTTGAACGCCACCATCCCATTATGAGACCCGCCACAAGTGCTCCACCACTTGCGCCAAGACTTACTGACACTGCTCCAATCTTTATAGCAATAGCACCCAAGAGACCTCCAAGAAGAATTCCAATGCCTATGAAGACAAAATCAGTGGCAAGTGTGCGCGGATCTGCATATCCAATCTCTTTAGCCGCACGGTCAAGACATTTCTTAGTGCCTACAAGCTCAAGCACGTCCCCGGGTTTTACTACAGCACCTCCAAGAGGATTGAGTGCTATATCATTTCTTACGATTTTCTTGATATCCACACCATCCATCCATTGCTCTTCTATTAGCTGATGAACGGTGGTTTCCTTAAATTTTTTTGCAACTGTGACATCTACGTCTTCTACGGGAAACGACAGGAGTTCCACTCCGGCAACCTCATGACCAAGCCAAGAATGGTCACCGACTATCATTTCGCGCCTTGCTGCGAGCGCAACCACATCATTCTTATATATAGGAGTGTCAGGGGTAATGTCATCTATAATCGAAGAGTCTAATTTGCGTTTGATACGCTCTACTGTTACACGCCGATTTTGCTTTCCGAATTCTGCCACAAGTTCTGCTACCGTGCGAGTTTGCGACATCCAATCGCCACATGCATCAAATGCACGAAATGCCACAGGACGAGAAGCATTGAAACTTGCCGGGTCACCATTTCCGGAGACAGGGCTTAGAGTTTTCTCCAATTCTCGGGTCATAGCCTTCACCTTTTCAAGGCCACCCATCATTGCGGGTCCGACATAGCCGAGAAGCCATACGGCACCAAGAGTGCCGAATACATATGTCATGGCATAGCAAACAGGGATTGCAGCAACCATATCCTTGATTGCTTCCGGAGATCCGGAAAGGGAATTGACCGTGTCTTCGGCAGCCCCTACGACGGGAGATGCGGTAGAAGCTCCTGCCATCATGCCGGCAGCCTGGCCCGGATTCAAGCCAAACCAGAAAGAGACACCAATTGAGGCAGCAAGAATAAGGACGCAGACCACAACTGCAAAGAGCACTTCCTTAAGTCCTTCTCCTTTTAAAGACTTAAAGAACTGCGGGCCGACACTGTAGCCGATGCAGAAAAGGAAAAGGAGGAAGGAAACCGTCTTAAGCGGGCCTCCGACCTCAATGTTTAGTTGGCCGACAAGAACGCCGACAATCAGCACGGAAGTGACAGTGCCAAGGGCAATCCCCTTGAACTTAAGCTTTCCAAGCCAAAATCCTATCCCTATAGTGAGAAACACCGCCAATGCCGGAGTATGCCTCAAAGCTTCTACAAACCACATCTTTATTATTTATTTAATGCATAATTCATAATGCGCAATTCATAATTGAATGGCACTTTGAAAAAATTAAGTTTTTACAGAATTATTAACAATTTTTTTATAAAGATGTTTAAAATCAATAAAAAAAGGACGCACGAGCCGTGCGTCCCTACTTGATTATTGTAATCCTTTGGATTATTTCTTAGCGATCTTCTTGTAGCCGTAGACTGCGCGGTCGCCGAGTTCCTCTTCGATGCGGAGGAGCTGGTTGTACTTAGCCATACGGTCAGAGCGGCTTGCAGAACCGGTCTTGATCTGGCCAGCGTTAGTAGCAACAGCGATGTCAGCGATAGTGCTGTCTTCAGTCTCGCCTGAACGGTGAGAGATGACTGCAGTATAGTTGTTGCGCTGAGCCATTTCAACTGCGCGGAGAGTCTCAGTAAGAGAACCGATCTGGTTAACCTTAACGAGGATAGAGTTAGCGCAACCTTCAGCGATACCCTTCTCGAGATACTTAACGTTAGTAACGAAGAAGTCGTCGCCTACGAGCTGGCAACGGTTGCCGATAAGATCTGTGAGGATCTTCCAGCCTTCCCAGTCGTTTTCGTCCATACCGTCCTCGATAGAGTCGATAGGATACTTGTTGATGAGCTCTTCGAGGTATTTAGCCTGTTCTTCGCTTGTGAGCTTCTTGCCGTTTACTTCCTTCTCAGCACCGTTCTTGAGGTGAGTGTAGTCGTAAACTCCATTCTGATAGAACTCAGAAGAAGCGCAGTCAAGACCGATAGTAACGTCCTTGCCGGGTTCGTAACCAGCCTTCTTGATAGCTTCAACGATTACGTTGAGTGCGTCTTCAGTACCATCGAGCTTGGGAGCGAAACCACCTTCATCACCTACTGCAGTGGAGAGGCCACGAGCCTTGAGCACGCTCTTGAGGTTGTGGAACACCTCAGTACCCATGCGGATGCCTTCCTTGAAAGAAGGAGCACCTACGGGACGGATCATGAATTCCTGGAAGCAGATAGGAGCGTCAGAGTGAGCGCCACCGTTGATGATGTTCATCATAGGAACGGGGAGAACGTAAGAGTTGCATCCGCCGATGTAGTTGTAGAGAGGGAGGTCAAGATAGTTGGCGGCAGCCTTAGCAACTGCGAGAGAAACGCCAAGCACAGCGTTTGCGCCGAGGTTGCTCTTAGTCTCTGTGCCGTCGAGCTTGATCATAGCCTCGTCGATGCCGATCTGGTCAAGAGCGGAGTGACCGATGAGGAGGTCGCGGATAGGACCGTTAACGTTAGCTACAGCCTTGAGGACACCTTTGCCCATGTAGCGGCTCTTGTCACCGTCGCGGAGCTCGAGAGCTTCGTTCTCACCTGTGGAAGCACCGGAGGGAACAGCTGCACGGCCCATAACGCCTGATTCGAGGATTACGTCTACTTCAACTGTCGGATTGCCGCGTGAGTCAAGAATCTCACGACCTTTGATGTCTGCTATTTTCATATCTTTATGAAAAAATTAAATTATATAAGGGTTATACTTTGTTTTTTCCTTTCAATCGGCAAAGGTAGTGATTTTTTCTGACATAATGAAAGATTTTGGGTTAATTTTTTTTAATTCATAATTCATAATGCATAATTCATAATTAATAGTCGTGTCAGTTCATTTACAGACAACTCGCGAACTCATGACAGCGATCGAAAAGTATCAGTATGGAATTATGCATTTTGCATTATGAATTATGAATTATGAATTGTTAATAAGATATGGAAGGGAATTCGGCTTTGCTGACAGGGAGTCAGCTGGCGGAGATGGCACTTGCCGCTCTGCCGTTCAGTCCGCTTGAAGGACAGGCTTTGGCCATCTATAAGATGGCTGAATATGTCGTGGCAGGCATGTGGCGCGATGTATTTGTACTGAACGGGTATGCCGGCACCGGCAAGACAAGCGTGATAGCGGCCCTGATCAAAGCACTCTCCCACTCCAGGATAAAAAGCGTGGTACTTGCTCCCACCGGCAGGGCTGCCAAAGTGGCAGGAGGGATGTCGCAGAAACCGGCTTCCACCATCCATCGGCGTATCTATCATATGGAGACTACAAACACAGGCACTACGATAAAACTTAGTGCCAACCGCGACCAAAACACTGTCTTCATAGTGGATGAGGCATCGCTCATCACCGACAGCAGCCGAGGCAGCTTGCTTCGCGACCTGATCAGATACGTATATTCCGGACAAGGATGCAAGATGATACTCGTAGGCGACACCGCCCAGTTGCCACCTGTAGGACAAAGCGATTCCCCGGCGATGAACCTTGACCGACTTAAGCAGCTCGGACTCGCTCCATTTTCAGCGACACTTGATGTGCCGGTACGCCAAGCAGCTGAAAGCGGCATCCTCTACAATGCCACAATAGTACGTCAGATTCTTTACAGGCTTCAGCATGGGGAAACGACAGACTTCCTCGAGGGACAACTTCCCCTTAGCCTTGACGGGTTTTCTGATATCCGCCCGGTAAGCAGCATCGACCTCGCCGATGAGCTCAGCAGCTCATGGAGCACGGTAGGACCAGAAGAAACATTGATTGTGACAAGAAGCAATGGAAGGGCAAACCGTTTCAATCAGGCTATCCGAAATATGGTGATGTATGCAGAAGAGCCGTTGCAGCAGGGCGACAGGCTTGTCATAGCAAAAAACGATTATTACTGGGGACGCCAAAACAAGATGAAGACATTTCTTGCCAATGGTGAGACAGTGACAGTGAAATGGGTAGGGAAGCCTGAAAAGATGTATGGCAGATGGTTTGTCGATGTTGAATTGTCGCTTGCGGATGGGCAAGAGATGAGCGCCAAGATAATGTTGAGATCCCTGATGACAGATGGCCCTGCAATTCCGAGGGTAGAGATGGAGCAATTTTTCCAGCACGTCATAAATGAAGAGGAGGGCGTAGGGCCAACAGAAAAGATAATGGCGGCGATGGAGAATCCATATTATAATGCGTTGCAAGCGAAGTATGCATATTGTGTCACTTGCCATAAGGCTCAAGGAGGACAATGGAAACATGTCTATATAGATATGGGAGGTATTCCGGCTGAATCCATGGGTATTGACTTTTATCGATGGCTATATACGGCATTGACTCGCGCCACGGAGAAAGTATTTCTCTTAGGGGTCAGGAACAGTGACTAAAATTGGACGCACGAGCCGTGCGTCCCTACCCTGAGGATGAACCTTTTTATCTCATGATTTATCTTGATTTATCATGATTTGGCTTGATATATCAGAATAAATAAGGATAAATATATTGGTGAAGCACAAAATTATGCATTCTGCATTATGAATTATGCATTAATTTTACTAATTTTGCAGTCTGAAAGCGCGTTAGAAGCTTTCAGGGTAAATTTAGGTAAATAATTTTAGGTAAAAACTTAAGAAAATCACATGAAAGCATATGTATTTCCGGGCCAGGGTGCCCAATTCGTAGGAATGGGCAAGGACCTCTACGAGAACAATGCGGAAATCCGCGAGATGTTTGAAAAAGCAAATGAGATCCTCGGCTTCCGTATCACAGACCTGATGTTTGAAGGCACAGAAGAAGATCTTCGCCAGACAAAGGTGACTCAGCCGGCAATTTTCCTTCATAGCGTGGCTCTTGCCAAGAGCCTTGGCGATGAATTCCAGCCCGATATGGTAGCAGGACACAGCCTTGGAGAGTTTTCTGCACTTGTAGCATCAGGAGCACTCAGCTTCGAAGAGGGCCTTAAGCTCGTCAGCAAGCGTGCACATGCCATGCAGAAAGCTTGCGAAAAGCAGCCCTCCACAATGGCTGCCGTTCTTGCACTCCCGGATGCAAAGATAGAGGAGATATGCGAAGGAATCGAAGAGGTAGTGGTTCCCGCCAACTATAACTGCCCCGGACAAGTAGTGATTTCCGGATCAATTGAGGGCATAGACAAAGCTTGCGAGCAACTTCTTGCAGCAGGAGCAAAGCGTGCACTTAAGCTCAAGGTAGGCGGTGCATTCCACTCCCCTCTCATGCAACCTGCACAGGAAGAACTTACTGAAGCCATCGAAGCTGCAAAGTTTGAGACTCCGAAATGTCCGGTATATCAGAATGTGGATGGCAAGCCCCACACTGACCCGGAAGAAATCAAGGCTAACCTCATCAAGCAGCTTACAGGTGCCGTTCGTTGGACTCAGGATGTAGAGGCTATGATAGCTGACGGTGCTGATGAATTCATCGAGCTCGGGCCAGGCAATGTGCTTCAGGGTCTTGTGAAGAAAATCAATAAGACTGTTGCTACAAGCGGCTTGTCTTAATGCATAATGCATAATTCATAATGCATAATTACACTGCTTTTGCATTTAATACTTATGCATTTAATAAATGAATAGATAATGAATATAGCGATAGTAGGCGCGAGCGGCGCAGTAGGGCATGAGTTTCTGCGTGTGCTTGACGAGCAAAATTTTCCTATCGACAATCTTCGTCTTTTCGGCTCAAAGAGAAGTGCCGGAAGCGAAATGGAGTTTCGTGGAAAGAAATATGTGATTGAGGAACTTACACCTGAATCAGACTTCAGCGGAGTTGACATTGCATTCACTTCTGCAGGTGCGGGCACTTCTAAGGAGTATGAGAAGGTGATCACCAAACATGGCACCCTGATGATCGACAATTCATCGGCATTCCGTATGGACAAGGATGTGCCATTGGTAGTGCCGGAGGTGAATGGTGCCGATGCCCTTGACCGTCCACGCAATGTGATCGGCAATCCCAACTGCACAACAATCCAGATGGTGGTGGCACTGAAGCCGATCAATGATCTTTCTAAGATCAAGAAGGTGCATGTGGCTACTTATCAGGCCGCAAGCGGAGCAGGCGCAACAGCTATGGCTGAGCTTGAAAACCAATATAAGGAGCTTGCTGATGGTAAGGAACCGACTGTTGAGAAGTTTGCATATCAACTTGCATTCAATCTTATTCCGCATGTAGACGTTTTCCTTGATAATGACTACACTAAGGAAGAGATGAAGATGTATAACGAGACTCGCAAGATTATGCATAGCGACGACATAGCTGTAAGTGCAACTTGCGTTCGCGTTCCTGTGCTCCGTGCTCATAGTGAGGCTATTTGGGTAGAGACTGAGGAGCCGCTTGAGATTTCGGAGGTTCGCAAGGCATTTGAAAATGCAGAGGGACTCGTTGTGGTCGACAATCCTGCAAATAAGGAATATCCTATGCCCCTCTTCGTGGCAGATCATGATCCGGTCTATGTAGGGCGCCTCAGGAAAGACATTGCTAACCCTAATGGCTTGACATTCTGGGTTGTAGGTGATCAGATCAAGAAAGGGGCAGCGCTTAATGCCGTGCAGATTGCACAGTGGCTGCTGAAGAATGACCCTTCGTTTAAAGATTTTAACAAATAGGGTATATATTTTTAAAATATATTAAAACTTCATATAACGGCAACCTTCGATGAACTTTCGGGCGGTTGCCGTTGTTGTATAGGTATAAGTAAAGAAATTAGTTTCATGATGTTAGGTTAGTAAAATGTATTATGGAAAGCACTTAGCGGCAGCCGTTTGTGAAAATGGCTGCCGTTTCTTTTTTATATTCCATAATAATGCAATGAAAAAAAGGACGCACGGTTCGTGCGTCCTTACTCAGATATCTTAGTAAGCTGACTTATTTGAGGGCGGCGATGGAGGCTTTGATGGCGGCGATTTTTTCGGTGGCGTCGCTTTGCTTTTTGCGCTCGAGGGCGATGACCTGCTCGGGGGCGTTGGCTACGAAGCGCTCATTGGAGAGCTTTTTCTCTACTCCGGCAAGGAAGCCTTCGTAGCGCTTCAATTCCTTCTCAAGCTTGGCGAGCTCTTCCTCCACGTTGATCTTGTCGGCGAGTGGTACGCTGTATTCAACCGGACCGACTAAGAAAGCTACGGATGTGGCTCCCTTCTCATCGATAGGCTTGATGTCTTTTACATTGCCCATCTTGAGGAGGACTGAATCAAGCGCACCATCGTGCTGACCTTTGACCTCAACAGAAATCTCTTCCTTATTGGCAATCTGACGTTGCTTACGGATAGCACGCAGACCGGTGATAATCTCTTTCAAAGTCTCAAATTTGGCAAGCAGCTCTTCGTCCACTTCGCCCGGAGCCGGAAGAGTGGTATTCATGATGCTGTCGCCATCCTTGCGCTCTGCGAGATGTTGCCAAAGTTCTTCTGTGATGAAGGGCATGAAGGGATGCAGAAGCTGAAGAAGCATCTCAAAGAATTTCATGGTCTCTGCATAAGTCTTGCCATCAATCGGAGAACCATAGGCAGGCTTGATCACTTCAAGATACCAGCTTGAGAATTCATCCCAGAAAAGCTTGTAGACAGCCATAAGGGCTTCTGAAATACGGAACTTGCCCATAAGATCCTCAACCTCAATCATAGTCTTGTGAAGCTGCGAACGGAACCAGTCTACGGCAATCTTCGAGCTTTCGGGCTGCGGAATATTCTCATCTACATTCCAGCCTTGTATGAGGCGGAATGCATTCCAAATCTTGTTGGCGAAGTTACGTCCCTGCTCCACAAGGGCGTCGTCATACATAATGTCGTTGCCGGCAGGGGCAGAAAGCATTAAGCCCATACGCACACCGTCGGCTCCAAACTTATCGATAAGCTCAAGGGGATCGGGGGAGTTTCCGAGCGACTTACTCATCTTGCGTCCGATCTTATCGCGCACGATACCTGTGAAATATACATTGCTGAACGGCTTGTCGCCTACATATTCATATCCTGCCATAATCATGCGGGCAACCCAGAAGAAGATGATGTCCGGGCCCGTGACGAGAGTGGCAGTCGGATAATAATACTTCAACTCCTCATTATTCGGATCAAGAATGCCATTGAAGAGAGTGATAGGCCAGAGCCATGAGCTGAACCAAGTGTCGAGAGCACCTTCATCCTGCACAAGATCATTGAGCTTAAGATCAAGACCACTCTCCTTGCGGGCTTTCTCGAGAGCTTGCTCCTTGGTCTCTCCTACTGCAATGCGGGTTTCGCCATTGACATCATAATAGTAAGCAGGAATACGATGTCCCCACCAAAGCTGCCGGCTGATACACCAGTCCTGTATATTTTCGAGCCAGAGGCGATAGGTAGTCTTGTATTTCTCCGGGACAAACTTGATGTAATCTTCCATCACGGGAGCAAGCGATATCTCAGCGAAGTGGCGCATATTGATAAACCACTGGAGTGAAAGACGGGGCTCGATGGCTACTTTCGTGCGCTCGCTGTAGCCTACATTGTTAGTGTAGTCTTCAACTTTCTCCATCAATCCTGCCTCCTCAAGATCCTTTGCAATCTGCTTGCGAACCTCGAAACGATCCATACCGGCATATTTGCCGCCATGCTCATTAAGGGTGGCATCTTCATTGAAGATGTCGATTGTCTCAAGATTGTGGGTCTTGCCAAGCATATAGTCGTTCTTGTCATGAGCCGGAGTCACTTTCAAGCAACCGGTACCGAAATCGATTTCCACATATCGGTCTTCGATCACAGGTATCTCACGACCTACAAGAGGGACAATCACTTTCTTTCCTTTCAACCACTCATTTTTCGGGTCTTTAGGATTGATACACATTGCAGTGTCGCCCATGATAGTCTCCGGGCGTGTGGTAGCCACTACAGCGTAGCGTCCTTCCGGATCATCAGCCACATAATAGCGGAGATAATAGAGCTTCGAGTGCTCCTGAACGAAGTTAACCTCATCGTCTGAGATTGCTGTGCGATTCTTTGGATCCCAGTTGACCATTCGGAGTCCACGATAAATCAGACCTTTGTCATAAAGATCGCAGAAAACCTTGGTCACGCTCTTTGAGCGGAGTTCATCCATAGTGAAAGCGGTGCGGTCCCAGTCGCATGAAGCACCCAGCTTGCGAAGCTGCTGAAGAATTATGCCACCATGAGTGTGGGTCCAATCCCATGCATGCTCCAAAAATTGCTCACGGGTAAGGTCTGTCTTCTTGATGCCCTGCTCTGCAAGCTTTTGGATCACTTTGGTCTCAGTTGCTATTGCAGCATGGTCAGTGCCGGGAACCCAAAGAGCGTTCTTTCCCATCATGCGGGCACGACGGATCAGGATATCCTGAATCGTATTATTGAGCATATGACCCATATGCAACACACCGGTCACATTTGGTGGGGGAATCACAATACAATAAGGTTCGCGCTCATCGGGCGTGGAATGAAACATCTTGTGGCGTTCCCAATACTCGTACCATTTGTCTTCAACCTCATGCGGGTTGTATTTGGTAGCTAATTCACTCATATATTTAACTTATTATGCTTTTATAGTGCAAAATTAGTAAAATTAATGCATAATTCATAATTCGTAATGCATAATTTTTTCATTGTTGATTAGTTCTGAAAGAGAAACGGGGTGCAGGGTTGGAATTAAGGCGGCGCGATGGGCAGCCATTCCGAGGACATCCTCCGGGGTGTGATTGGCTCGCAGGTATTCCATGGAGAGAGATTTGTCGCGCTTGGAGAGGCGAATTCCCGCCTCGTTGCAGACGAGAGGGACATGGGCAAATTCAGGTGGAGTATAGCCGAGAAGGCGATATAGATATATCTGCTGGGCTGCAGAGAGAAGGAGATCGTCGCCACGCATCACTTCCGTCACACCCATCAAGGCATCGTCGACCACCACTGCCAATTGATATGACCAGGCACCATCGCCTCTTCTTACGATGAAATCTCCACAATGGAGGGCAAGGTTGACAGTCTGCGTTCCTTTTATTCGGTCGGTAAAAGTGATTTCTTCGTCAGGGACATAGATACGCACTGCTGCTTTTGGCCTTTCTATATATGGAGATGGCAACATCGAAGGGCGGCATGTCCCTTTATACACCACTCTCCCATCCGACTCATGCGGAGCCTGAGTGGCGAGAATGTCAGCTCTTGTGCAGGTGCAGGGATAGCATAGTCCGCTTGCTTTCAGCTTGGCCAACGCCTCTTCATATAGATTATGACGCTGACTCTGTAGATAAGGACCATTAGAGCCGATTCCATCAATGCCCCCCTCGTCCCATTCAAGACCAAGCCAATGGAGATCATCTTCGATTTGCCGGGCATACTCCATTTTCGAGCGTTGCGGATCAAGATCTTCAATACGAAGGATCCATTTGCCACCTCGCGACTTCACGGAAAGCCATGAAAGGAGGGCAGTATATATATTACCGAGATGCATCCTGCCCGATGGGGATGGGGCGAAACGGCCAACTATTTCTTTCAAAATATTAAATATTTAATTAATAAGAGATAACCACATGATTTGTCATGATACATCTTGATTTATCATGATAAATCATGGAAAAAGCCTTTAGAAATTTAACGATAGACGAATATTAAAAATTGTAAAAAATACACTTATTTTAAACCTTTGGGGGTGCGGATTGTTTAATAGGTATAAGTA
>JAIDSL010000140.1 GCA_029061255.1 Muribaculaceae bacterium | reverse complement strand
TGATAATTGTTAATTTATATTATTTTCATTTATATGCGGAATCTAAAACGCGTACCTGAGCAAAACCCAAAGTATGAAAGTCTGAACATCTTTCCGTTTGACATTCTATATAAACGACTGCAAAATTAATATAATTTTTTCAATTTTCACAAAAAATATTGAAAAAAATTTACACTCACACAGCTAAAACAACAATATGTTGTAAAAGTTTTGGGGAGTTGGGAAAATATTTTTTTGACTTGGGTAGGAGGGTTGGGACTTGCTTTAGCTTGGGCGAAGCCAAACCGCCCTCCCATAGGGAGGCTAGGAAGCCTCCCTTCCATAGGTTTTACGCGCGGGGACGCGCACGGAGTGCGCTTACTACTTAGTTTGACGCGGTGGGAGATTGGGAAGCATAATCTCCGTCGATAAGGGCGAGGAGGGCGGGGAGGGCTTCGGCGGCGGGGATGTTCTTTTTGACGAGTTGCTTACCTTTATATATAGAGACCCTGCCGGGACCCGCACCTACATAGCCATAGTCGGCATCTGCCATCTCGCCGGGTCCATTCACTATGCATCCCATCACTCCAATTTTGAGTCCTTTCAAATGGGCAGTGTTTGCCTTCACTTCCGCCAGTGTCTTCTGGAGGTCGAAGAGTGTCCTTCCGCATCCGGGGCAGGCGATGTATTCTGTCTTTGAGATCCTGAGGCGAGTAGCCTGCAGGATTCCGAGTGCCACACTGTTTACTTCATCTTTTGTGAACTTCTCTGAAGCTACAATCCCAATGCCGGAGGCATAGCCATCGAGCAAGAGGGGGCCAAAGTCGGCGGCTGCCTCTATCTGCAGGGTCTCAAGGTCAGTCGTGAGGAAACCCATCATGACGATTACCGGATTCTTGCCACCCATAGCCACGAAACGGTCGATCCAGCTCATGAAGGCTCCGGGACGGTTGTCGGAGGAGGTGGTCAGGACTATGGGGAGGTCGTTGGAGTAGAGTTGTGGGGGGTTGGCGGTGGTGACGTAGTGCCAGTTGGGTTGGAGGTCGAAGTCGAGGCCCATGATGGGGAATGCTTCTGTGGGGAGGCTGGGAAGCCTCCCCTCCATGGCGTGGTCGCGGGGTTTGCCGGGGAGGATGGTGTCGGGTTCGGGGATTGGGTCGTGACCGGCGCGGGAGGCGATATAGTCGCGGAGCTTGACTGCAACGGGGATCTCACATTCGGGGTCTTCGCTGAGGGAGACACGGATGGTGTCGCCGATCCCTTCCGAAAGGAGGGTGCCAATACCTACCGCGCTTTTGATTCGGCCATCTTCGCCGTCGCCTGCTTCAGTGACGCCAAGATGGAGCGGGAAGTGCATCCCCTCCCCTTCCATCGCCTTGACGAGAAGGCGGACAGTATCCACCATAACCGTTACGTTGGATGCCTTGACAGAGATCACTATATTGTCAAAATTTTCTTCGCGGGCAATACGCAGAAATTCCATTACGGATTCCACCATGCCGGCAGGAGTGTCGCCATAGCGGCTCATGATGCGGTCGGAGAGTGAGCCATGGTTGACACCCAAGCGCACGCAAGTGCCATTTTCCTTACATATATTAAGGAATGGGACGAACTTTGCGCGAATCTTCTCGAGCTCCTGCGCATATTCCTCGTCGGTGAATTCGAGTTTTTGGAATGTGCGGGCAGCGTCGACAAAGTTGCCGGGGTTGATGCGCACCTTGTCGCAGGTAGTGGCAGCCTCGAATGCAGCCTTGGGGTTGAAGTGGACGTCTGCCACGATGGGGACATCGCAACCGGCATCGAGAAGGGCCTTCTTGATGTTTGCCATATTGGAGGCTTCCTTTACGCCCTGCGTGGTGAGGCGCACGAGTTCACCGCCGGCGTCAGCGATGCGGAGGGCCTGGGCGGCACTCGCATCGGTGTCGTTGGTGTTGGTGTTGCACATCGACTGGATGCGGATCGGGTTGGAGCCTCCGATCTCAACATTGCCGGCACGAGCGACACTGCTCTGCCTCCTTTTATAATTGTATTTTGACATAACTGTGAAAGCTTTATACTATCAGTAGGGACGCACGGCCCGTGCGTCCGCCCACGGCATACATGGTCCGACCAGATGTCGCGCAACTTGCCAGCACAGGACGCACGAGCCGTGCGTCCTTACCAGTCGGTTGAAATGCTTACGTGTTTATGACTTAATTTTCCATTCGACGCCGGATTTGGTGTCCTTGACGTCGAAGCCGAGGGCGGCGAGGCGGTCGCGGATGAGGTCGCTGGTGGTCCAGTCTTTGGCTGCCTTGGCATTCTTGCGGACATCCATCAGGAGGTCGACTGCACCCTCGAAGGCTTTTCTTTCGGCATTGTTGCCGTCGGCGGCAGATGACTCCACGCGTATGCCGAGCAGATCAATGAGGAAGGTATTGAAGAGTGCCTTCAGTTTGTCGATGTCTTCAGCTGAGAGGGTGATCTGGCCATCGGAAGCCTGGTTGATGTATTTGCAGGCATCAAAAAGCTCTGCTATCACCATAGGGGTGTTGAGGTCGTCGTCCATTGCCTCGTAGCATTTGGCGGCGAAGTCGGGCAATTCCACGCTCGATTTCTCAGCGGGCACGAGAGCCTGCAGACGGCGATAGCCGTCGAGCATCTTCTGGAGAGCCTTGTCGGCAGCCTGGAGGGCTGCATCGGAAAAGTCGACTGTGCTGCGATACTGTGCCTGGAGGATGAAGAAGCGGATCACCATCGGCGAGTAGGGACGAGTGAGAAGAGGATGCTCACCTTTAAAGAACTGCTCAAGGGTGATAAAATTGTTGTAGCTCTTCCCCATCTTCTTTCCGGCAATGGTGATCATGTTGTTGTGCATCCAGTAGCGCACGGTGTCGTGTCCTTTGGCAGCTACGCTCTGTGCTATCTCGCATTCGTGGTGAGGGAACATGAGGTCCATGCCACCACCGTGGATGTCAAACTCCTCTCCGAGATACTTCTCCCCCATCGTGGAGCATTCGAGGTGCCAGCCGGGGAAACCTTCGCTCCAAGGAGATGGCCAGTGCATGATATGCTCCGGAGCTGCTTTTTTCCACAGGGCAAAGTCGAGAGGATTCCGCTTCTCGTCCTGTCCGTCGAGTTCGCGAGTAGTGGAGAGAAGGTCGTCGATATTGCGGCCTGAGAGTTTGCCGTAGTGGTGGTCCTTGTTGTATTTTGCCACATCGAAGTAGACGGAGCCCTGGCTTTCGTAGGCATAGCCTGCTTCGAGGATCTTCTTTATGTATTCGATTTGCTCGATGATGTGTCCGGAAGCATGCGGCTCGATGCTGGGAGGAAGCACGTTGAGGGCCTCCATGTCGTGATGGTAGCGGTTGAGATAATACTGCACCACCTCCATCGGCTCAAGCTGCTCAAGGCGCGCCTTCTTTGCTATCTTATCCTCACCGGAGTCGGCATCATGCTCAAGATGGCCTACATCGGTGATGTTGCGGACATAACGCACTTTATATCCCTTGTGCTGAAGATAGCGGAAGAGGATATCGAAAGTGATGGCGGGACGCGCATGACCAAGATGCGCGTCGCCATATACAGTAGGGCCGCATACGTACATACCGACGCGCCCTTCATGCAAAGGCTTGAAGGGCTGCTTGATGCGGCTGAGGGTATTATAGATATAAAGCATTAGTTGTTGCTGAAGTTGGGGTTCTGGCCTGCACGGCGAGGAGTGATGACGCCGAAGTTAGCT
The DNA here is from genome assembly GCA_029061255.1 of Muribaculaceae bacterium. Classification (GTDB taxonomy): domain Bacteria; phylum Bacteroidota; class Bacteroidia; order Bacteroidales; family Muribaculaceae; genus Lepagella. Next base: position 7,116 of record JAIDSL010000140.1, on the reverse strand, counting down.
TCATATTTCTGCACGTTCTCGTTGAGGGCGCGAAGGAGCTGCTTGGCGTTTTCAGGACTCATGATGACGCGGCTTACGACGGGAGCCTGCGGCATGCCGGGAGCTGCGAAAATGAAGTCGATAAGGAACTCGTTGGGGCCGTGGCCAATCATAGCAAGGTTGGAATATTTGCCGTCGGCAACTTCAGGACGGAGCTGGATCTGGAGTTGGTTCTGATTCTGGTTAGGATTTTCTTGTGCCATTTCTTTATTGTTTATTGCATAATCTTATTTTTGATGCATAATGCATTTTATTAATGCATAATTCATAATGCATAATGCATAATCTTATGCCGATTAAAAAATTTAGTTGATTAGAGTGCGAAATTAATAAAAAATTGCCAATCCACCAAAAAAATCATTATGCATTATAAATTATGAATTATGAATTAATCAGAGGAGGGAGAGGCTCCAGACGCTGAGGAAGCCGACAGCGGAGCCGGCAAGGACCTGAAGGAGAGTGTGGCGCCCAAGCCATATGCGGGCGCTTCCGAGAAGCCCTGCTGTCAGTATGGCTCCTACTATCCACCATACCATTCCTTCCGACGAGGGACCCTCCTTGATGACCTGGATCAGCATTGCCACCAGGCCTGCTATGCCGGCTGCGTGCGCACTGATCTTCCAACGGAAATTGACAATCAGATTGATCGCCCCTGCCAATGCTCCCCCGGCATAGAACATCGCCACCCACAGCGGAGCCATCTTAAGATAAAGGAACAGCCCGGTGCCGGCAAGGCACACTATAGTGATGATATAGGGTATCAGGCGCTCGCGACGCCCGTTGAGCCCGATATCGTCGATCATCCCTAATTTCTTGAGCAGCAACACAAGGAGCATGGGGACAATAAAATTGGCTCCAAACACTATGAGCGTGAACACAAGCTTCGTATGAAACGGAGCATAAGAGAGGAACGAGAGCGAGAAAATGAGTATGATGCCATAGACGGGCATCAGCAACGGCACAAACACCCACGATATAATATTAGCGCAGCGGGTGATGAAATGCTCGAGGGGAGTATTGTCTTCAGGCTGCACCGGCGCATCGGAGACCGGCACAGGTTCCGATGTCGGGGGTTCGGGAGGAGTCTCGATGGGGGTCACGATCTCTTCGGGCACTGGGGGCTCAGGCTGAGGAGGAACCCACCCTTCCGGCTTAGGCATATAGTCGAAATGATTTGACATAGGCTTTGTATTTTTTTGCGTATTGCGTATTGCGTATTGCGTGTTGCGTATCGCGTATCGCATTACGCACTACGCGTTACGCGCTACGCTACACGTATTTATTAAACTGCGACGGCACGGGGCTCAAGAAATTCATATCCTGGCGGGTGACGGGATGAGCAAACCGAAGGGTCTCGGCATGCAAAGCAAGGCGACGGAGGGGACCGGAGCCATTGCCATATTTCTTATCTCCGGTGATGGGGCACCCAAGATCGCGGGCATGAACACGGATCTGGTTCTTGCGACCGGTATCAAGTGAGAATTCTGCCAGTGTATGCCCTTTTCCCTTGCGACGGACACGATAGCGGGTGACGGCAAGTTTTCCTTCAGATGGCTCGTCGGTGGAATAGACTTCGTGTTGGGAAGTCTCAGCGAGGTGACTGCGTATCTCCCCGCTTTCATTCTCGAGTTCGCCCTCGAGAAGCGCGACATACTTGCGTTCGAGCACCATGTTGTTCCAATTATGTTGGAGTGCTTCCTTAGCCTCAACGTTTTTTGCAAACACCATGAGTCCCGAAGTGTCACGGTCAAGACGATGGACGATGAAAATCTTGTTGGAGGGGTGAACGGACTTGACGTAGTCGCGAAGGATGCTGTAGGCTGTCTCTACCTTGCTCTTCTTTGACGAGTCGGTGCCAACGGAAAGGAGACCATATCCTTTGTCGACGACGATAATATCGTCGTCTTCATACACTATCTTGAGGCGCGGATGGCTGAAGACCACAAACGGACGGGTGAGATTAAGCTCAACCACGCTTCCGGGGGCTACAGGAGCATCGAATGCAGTGGTGACGACTCCGTTGATAGCGAAATGACCGAACTTAAGCCATTTCTTTATATCGGAGCGTTTTGCATCAGGAAGGGCTGCGGAAATGAATGCCATAAGGCCCACTTCAGCGTCACCCTTATTCTCGCGGCGCAATATACGGTCTGGCGACCAGTCAGCACCATGCGTATGCTTGTTTTTATATTCTTTCATCGATTTATGCGTTATGCGTTATGCGTTATGCGTAGTGCGTTATGCGTAGTGCGATACGCGATACGCGCCACGCGATACGAACTACGCATCACGCGATACGCGCCACGCGATACGAACTACGCATCACGCGATGTGCGCCACGCACTACTAATTAAAACACATTTAGAGGATAAAATATCAATATTTGAGGAATTTTTATCTGCGGAGGAGGGATTGTTTGAAAATATTTTGCTATTTTTGCAGAATAAAACTATAATATATGAAATCTTTACTGAAACTTATCGCCATAGTGTATGTCTTGCTTCCATTAAAATCGCAAGCCCAAAAGGTATATGATGAAGACTATCCCAACAGGATCAAAGACCTTGCTGAAAACATGAATAAGCATGGTGTGCTAAATTCCATTGAGATAGCCGCCAATATCGGCACAACAGGGCTGGGCCTCGAAGTGGCCTCACCAATCACAAAATGGACTAAACTGCGTGTCGGTTTCGACTGGATGCCACAGTTTACAGTGCCGATGAACTTCGGGCTGAGCAGCTACGTAGACGGGAAGGTGAATGAGAAATTCGACCGGATACAGGAAATGATGTATAAAATCAGCGGGATGAAAATCGACCAGGAGATCCGGATGGAGTCAAAACCTACCATGACCACATTCAGGCTTCTCGTAGACGTGTATCCTTTCAAGAACAACCGGCATTGGCACTTCACAACGGGATTCTTCGTAGGCGGAACCGCTGTAGGGAAAAGCATCAACAAGATCACGGAGATGCCATCGCTGTTGGCACTTAATATGTATAACCGCATATATAATGAAATCACCTCAGATGATTTCTACGACAATGCGGTCGACAACCCCAATTACTTGGCTGACTTGACCGGGATAGCATCTCTAAAAGGGACATACCTCGACCAAAGGGTGATCGATGAGCTACAGGACAAGATGTTTTCTATGGGAAAACTGGGTGTGCATATCGGCGACTATGGCTATGATGAAGATGACGAGCCTATACCTTATATGATGCAGCCTGATAAGGATGGCACTGTAAGCGCGAAGGCAATAGTCAATAAATTCCGTCCATATCTTGGTTTTGGATATGGAGGGGCGCTAAGCGCAGATGGCAAGTGGGAGGCTTCATTCGATGCCGGAGTGCAGTTCTGGGGAGGAGTACCGAAAGTCACGACCCATGACGGCACCGTGCTCAACGACCTTATCAACCTCCGCGGCAAAGTCGGCACTTACATGGATCTGATGAAAGCCATTCCGGTATATCCTACCATCGATTTCCGAATCTCCTATCGTTTTTAGGTTGTGGAGGAGATATTTCAGTTGCTTTGGGCTAATCGGATGCTTGGGATACCGTTCTTTCTGGAGAGCGGAGAGAGGGTGCGGGTGATTGACCCTGGCCTGCTGAACCGGGATGCGGGACCTGATTTCTTTAATGCGAAGGTCAGAATCGATGGCAAGACGTGGGTCGGGAATATCGAGATCCATATGAAGGCTTCTGACTGGCACCGCCACGGGCATAGCTCAAATCCTGCCTACGACAATGTGATACTGCATGTGGTTGCACTCAGCGACACGCGAATCAGCCGAAGCGACGGAAGCGAAATACCACAGATGAGAGTGGCGCTCCCTGAAGATTTCTACAAGACTTTCGCTTACCTCACCTCGACAAACCCGGAGATAAGATGCGCCCGAGGACTGCAGGGAATCGACACCTTGCGACGCGCCGACTGGATAGAGACACTGACAATCGAACGCCTTCAGCATAAGGCGGCAAGAATAGAAGAGACACTGCGCAAATATAATGGGGATTGGAATGCCGCTTGCTTCATGACCTTGGCGCGGGCGTTAGGGTTTGGCCTTAATGGAGTCCCTTTTGAGATGCTTGCCGAAAGCATCAATCTCAACCACCTGCGCCGGCACTCAGACAATATAGTGCAAATGGAAGCCATCTTCTTCGGGCAAGCGGGGCTGCTTGACCCGATGACGAACATGGGGGACCAACGATACCAGATAATGTGCAGGGAATATCAGTTTTTGGCACGAAAATACTCGATGCGCCCTATACCGAGAGCTTCATGGAAGTTTGCAAGGACAAGACCGCAAAACCTGCCTTATCGGCGCATCGCGCTTTTGGCAAAAGCCATGGCAGAGACACCTGACCTGCTCAACAGGATATTAAGATCGGATGGGGATGAGGAAAAGCTGCGGGAGCTATTCAAGTGGCAGGTGGATGCTTATTGGAGCCGCAGGCTAACGTTTGGAAGCGATGCACAGACAGAGGCTAACCCACCATCGCTTTCGGAGGGGAGCATCAACATACTCCTTATCAATGTGGCTGCCCCGTTGCTTTATGCCTATGCGCTTCTGCATTCCGACCATGAGATGAAAGAGACTGCCATGGCTCTGCTCATGGGGCTTCCTCCTGAGAAAAATGCCATCTTGAAGACGTGGCAACAGCTTGGATTCAAGGCAAAGGATGCCGGGATGTCGCAGGCACTGATTCATTTGCGCAAGGAATATTGCGACAAGCATGAATGCTTACGTTGCCGGTTTGGGCAACATTATTTGCGGAATACGGCGATTGACATGATGATCCCTTCGAGATCAGAGGGGGTCTTGATGAGCGTCTCGGAGAAGGAGACGTTGACGTCGCCAATGTCGTAGAGCCATATGAATTCCTTATCGTCGGTGGGATTGATATAGGCTGTCACAAGGTCGGCACTGTTGAGATTGAGAGAGCTGATGATGTAGTTGCGGAGATCGTCGGTCATCAGGTCGCCGAGATGAAGGTTGCATATACGCGCTTCGTCATCATTTACCACACGCACCTTCCACTCCCCGGGATTCCCCTCGATGTCAGTATAGAGCGGTGTGCCCTGGCCATCTGTGAGTATGCCGTCGAAATTATAGTCGGCAGTGTCAAGCTTCTCCCCTACCCTCACGGCATCGACGAGGGAGCAGACGGTCATGGCAATGTCGTTGTCGGCATGAAACGGGCCATCATCCGGCATAGCGGATTCATTGCTGATTCCCGGAGCCTTATTTCCGCAGGAAACCAACACTATAAGCATCACGGAGACCATGAGCAACAAGGCTTTATCTCCCCCAATACAATACTTTTTACCGATGTAGTTCATACATTCTCACAAAAAACTCCGCAAAATTACAAAAAAAATCGATAAGTAAAGATTTTTTAACAAATAAAATGTTTAATTTTGTATATGGATTGGAATACATTGATATCTGACAAGCGTCTTGGACTTGAGCAATACCATGACCCGCAGCCGCATACCCGCTCTGATTTTCAGCGCGACTATGACCGGCTCATCTTCTCATCCCCTTTCAGACGATTGCAAAACAAGACGCAGGTGTTTCCGCTGCCGGGATCAATCTTTGTCCATAACCGGTTGACGCATAGCCTCGAAGTGTCGTCGGTAGGGAGGTCGATGGCCAACGAGGTGACCAATATACTTATCGACAGACATGGATATGATTTCCGCACGGCAAAACTCAAGGATATGGCAGACATAGTGGCGACTGCATGCCTTGCCCACGACCTCGGGAACCCGCCATTCGGACACAACGGGGAGAAGACCATCTCAAGTTTCTTCACCGAGGGTGCTGGGCTGGCATTAAAGCCGATGCTGACCGAAAGGCAATGGTGTGACTTCGCGCATTTCGAGGGGAATGCCAATTCATTCCGATTACTGACCCATCAGTTTGAAGGGCGACGCAAGGGTGGATATGCGATGACCTACAGTGCCTTGGCATCCGTAGTGAAATATCCTTTTCCCTCCACGCGTGCCGGAGAGAAGGGGAAGTTCGGATATTTTGAGACTGAGGAAGAGATATATCTGAAGGTGGCTGAGGAATTGGGGATTCCTGAGATTGAGCAAGGAAGGCATGCAAGGCATCCATTCGTGTTCCTGATGGAAGCTGCAGATGACATCTGCTATCAGATCATGGATATCGAGGATGCCCACAAGCTTAAAATCTTGTCGACAGCTGAGGTGAAAGATCTTTTTCTCAATTTCTTCGGAGAGAAGGAACAGACTCACATGATCGACTCGATGAAGCGACTTGACGACCCGAATGAACAGGTGGGCTACATGCGTTCGAAAGTGATCGGCGCCCTCGTAGGAGGGTGCTCAAAGGAATTTACCGACCATGAGGATGAGATATTGGCAGGCGATTACCATGGCGCATTGACAGCCAACATACCGGGACGCCTGAGCGAGGCTTATGCCGAATGCAGCGAGACGGCATGGACGAAGATCTACAGTGCGCCGGAAGTAGTAGACATTGAATTGGCGGGCAACCGCATCATCACTTACCTTATGGAAAACCTGGTGGGAGCGGTGGTGGCTCCTGAGAAGGCTTATTCGAAGTTGCTTCTTGAGAAGGTGCCGCATCAATATGATGTGAAATCGGAAAGCCTGAATTCGAGACTGCAGGGAGTGGTGGACCATGTGTCGGCTATGACGGATGTTTATGCGCTGGATTTGTTTAGGACTCTTAACGGGCATACTTTGCCGGCAGTGTAAACGAGAGTGGAGAGCGTAGAGTGGAGAGCGTAGAGAGAGATTGAAGATTTAAGAATAATTATAAAAACCGTGATGAGAGAACGTGTTTTGATTTTGATATTTGGGATGCTGGTTTGGATGTCGGCTTTTTATGCCCAAGGACGGGATTACAGGCCGGAGGAAATCGTGAATCCGAATGTCGCCAACCGATATGAGTATGTGGCAGATCCGGAGGGGATGCTCAGTGCTTCGACGCGCAGCAGTGTCAACTCTCGCCTGCAGCAACTACGTGAAGCAACTACTGCGGAAGTGGCTGTGGCGGTGGTGCCTTCGATTGGCGAC
>JAIDSL010000014.1 GCA_029061255.1 Muribaculaceae bacterium | reverse complement strand
CATTTCAGCATCAAGCCGGAAGTCGGAGGTTATTTCGCAGTAGGCATAAACGGAGATTCCTTTGTTACCGGAGTGGATAATTACAATCAACCATACGTGGGGAGGGTCAATACATTCTCACATACTGAGAGCAGGCAGGGCGTTGCCCCTTTCAGACCATGCAACCGGGCTGATGGAGGTTTAGCTTTCGCTCTTAATCTCAACTACCGTCATTTCACACTGAAGGCTGAATACGATCTTGGACTTGCCACAGCCACATACTACGGTAATGGCAAGCAACGTACACTCTCTGTCTCATTAGCCTATTGGCTATTTTGAAATAATGACAGTTTTTCATTCTAAATGAAGTCCTCGGTAGTAATGCCGGGGCTTCGCCATTTTACATAGACGTTCTTGTGCCTGACAATCTGGTGTCAAGATCATCATAGGGGGATTTATTTCCAACCTCCCATTCTCGTTTTTGATCGTGTCCGGTGCCGACATTGAAACGGGAGAGAGTGAAAGAAAGGATATGCGACATAGCCGTGATGATCTCCGGTGTATAGTCCTTCTGACGGAGAGGGAGAGAAAGTACCCCTGTCTTTTGCGTTGCCTGCTGATCTATCCTACCGTCAATATCCTATGCGCTCTGGTTAGTCAGGTGATCGACGGCAAGATGCATGAGGAAAACGGGCTTGTCATCGGGATCAAGCCTGCGGTAACGGTCGCTGTCATCCTGATCCATCGGAATACCGAGGGTCATGTAACTCTCATTGAAGGTTATGCTGAATGCGAAGATGCCGTTGCGCTGCCTGTAAGCCCTGACATCCCTTATGTTTTCCTCCGGCTTGAAATCCGGATCACGGTTCAGATACATCACAAGTATCTCCTTGCGGAATATGGTAGAGGCTATCATGAGGGCAACATCTTCCTTTTCTTCAGGTGAGACACCGCTATGCCAGCTGTGCTGCGGAACGGGGCACATAGTTTTGGAGTAATTGTCTGATATTCAGACTTGACTAATTGGGATATTGGAAAATTGTTCCCAAATTGTTCCCAAGTCTTATTCAATCGCCGTATAGCGGTTCGGTTGCTGAAACTAAGGGCTGATTGCGTTAGATTTGTGAGGAAGTCATCACGACTTCAAGCTGAGATTGGCGGTCGCTCGTAGATTTTCAGTAGTTCAAAGCGAACCCTAACATAACCTTTAGAACGAAACCGAAGCAATCAGTCTTAATTCAAATACAAAATTACAAATTATTTTTGTTAATCCCCCTATACAGAGGGAGAAAATATCGGTAACGTCAAGTTATTCATATTTTATTTATCAATTATCATCTTTCTTACGGTTGTGAATACTTGCATCTACCGCGAATGTTCCAAGCATAATACCACAAAATTTCCAAGTGAAATGCCACAAAAGTTCCAACTTATTTTGATATGTCATTATTTCTCACTATCTTTGTGAAAAATTAAATATATGGAATATTTGAAACGAACCGCTGACCCATTCTTGACTGATTTGCTTGATGCATTCGGGGCTGTTCTGATAGAAGGTCCCAAATGGTGTGGAAAAACCACTACCGCTGAGCAACAGGCCAAAAGCGTATTGAAACTTCAAGATCCGGATATGAGGGAGGAGTATCTTGCCACCGCCGAATTTAAGCCTTCATATCTTTTACAGGGTGCCACTCCGCGTCTCATAGATGAATGGCAGGATGCCCCTGTGCTATGGGATGCAGTCAGAACTACCGTAGACAATCGTATGGAACCGGGACAATTTATTCTGACAGGTTCAAATAAAGTAGATAAAAAGAAAACCCACCATTCAGGCACGGGTAGGATTGCAAGAATGAAGATGCTTCCAATGAGTCTTTGGGAATCTCTTGAATCAACCGGCCAAATTTCAATTCACGAACTTTTTGATAATCCAGATTATGAGTTTGGTGGAGAAATGTCCAGACTGACGGTTGAGGATCTCATCTTTGCAGCTTGTCGTGGAGGTTGGCCCGCAGCCCTGAAAGCCCGTACTGTCAAGGCAAAACTTATGATTGCTAAAAACTACATAAACAGTGTGTGCTCGGAAGATGTTTCCAGGATTGATGACAAGCAGCGTTTAGAGAAGCTTACACGCCGGATTCTTTATGCATATGCCCGTAATATATCCACGCTCGCAAAAACGTCTTCATTGTTGGGAGATGTCATAGCCGGAGAAACAATAGAATGTTCAAGAACGACTTTTGACGATTATGTTTCTGCTCTTGAAAAACTATTTGTAATTCAGGATATTGATGCTTGGTGTCCGGCAATCAGAAGTAAAACGGCAATACGTAGCACCCCAAAACGCTGTTTTTGTGACCCCTCGATTGCAGTCGCCTCCCTCGGGCTTACTCCGGAAAGCTTGAAAATTCAATTAAAAACATTTGGTTTCATCTTTGAGCAGATGTGCATTCGTGATTTGAAGGCATATACCATTGATATGGATAGCCATATTTCATATTATCATGACAGGTACGGTTTAGAAGCCGATATAGTGTTGCATCTGGCCGACGGAAGATATGCTCTCATTGAATGTAAGCTTGGAAGTGCTGAAATTGAAAAGGGAGCGGAGCATCTGTTGGAAATGAAACGATTAATCATTGAGAAAAATAAAACAGAACAACAGATGCCAATACGTGTGCCTGATTTGCTCATTATCCTCACTGGAGGAAAGATGGCATATACAAGAGAGGACGGAGTGAAGATTATCCCATTGGCCGCGTTGAGACCTTAAGTTTCGATTTCTGACAAGCCTATACTGCAGTTGCTTTAGGAAATTGACAATAGTGTTGTATAATTTGCACTAAAATGAACTATAAAATGAGAGTTGCCGCTGTAATCGTCATATTGTGGTGTCTGTTTTCAGTGTGTTCCTGTGGGGGCGGATCGAGGATGGGTGCGCGGTTTCAGGAAATCGACAGATTGACCGACAGCCTCCCGCTTGAGGCCATACGCAGCCTTGACAGCATCAATACCGCGGGTCTTTCAGAAAAGGAGCTTTACCGATACCGGTTACTCTGGATCAAGAGCCGTGACAAGGCTTACATCACCCACAGGTCTGACACCCTTATCCTTGATGTGATAGATTATTACGACAGGCACCGCAGTGAGGGGCTTTATCCTGAGGCACTGTATTATGGCGGCCGTGTCTACTCAGACCTCGGCGACCTTCCGACTGCCCTTGAGTTCTTCCAGAAGTCCCTCAACGAGATTCCTGAAGATGATCAACATCTTCACTTTAGAAACATTGTCCTTAATCAGACGGGGCGACTTCTACAGACTCTACGTCTTGATTCCGAAGCGATTGAGCATCTGGAAAAATCCCTCAATGGCGGAGATCCAAGTAAGGATGCTTACGGTATAACTTTTACCCATACCCTCATAGCCGGATCTTTTCGAAGACAGAATAATAATCAGCTTGCTCGAAAGCATATTGATGAAGCTGTAAAACTATCTTCTAAACTCAATGAAAGGGACAGACAGACAATATTGTCTGAATTTGCCTACATGCTGTATAAAGAAGGGAAATTAGATTCCGCACGATTGGTTATAGGTCCTCTTCCATCTACGGTGGATACATTCACAGTTCCATTTTGTTTAGCAGTGGCGGCAAATATATATAAGGATGCCGGAATATTGGATACCGCCTATATGTACGCCAGGCGACTTACCAAACTAAATACCCCATATAATAAAAAGACAGGCTATAAGGTTATATTCTCCGATGAACTGAAAGAGTATGTTCGCAAGGACACCCTTCTTAAGCTTATTCCGGAATACAAGCAGACGATCGAAGACTATTTAGACACGCATGAAGCGGAGCAGGCGTTGATCCAGAACGCCCGTTACAACTACAGCACGCATGTCCGTGCCAAGGAGAAGGCCGAGGCGGACTATCGGTCCTTAAGGACCACCGTCATAGTCATCCTTGGCTCCATTGCGGCCTTAGTATTCCTGGCCGTCATCTGGGTGCTTTGGCGTAAATACCAGAAGACAAAGAACGATTCGGAAGTGATGGAGGCAATGGTCTTCGTGGAAAAGCTCAGGGAGGAGACCGACCAAACGGAAACAGTCGCCGACGAACAAGCCGGCCAAAATCAGGATGAAGCCTCGGAAGACACAAAGGATGTAAGGCGGAAAATCCACAGCCATATAGACGCGCTCAAGGACAGGAATGTACGGTCATTGATTGACAGTCGCCTACTTGAATCGCAGGTATATAAGGAACTCAGGGACAGAATGGATTCAAATGAATGCATCGGGAGATCCGACGACATACTGAAAAGACTAAGCGAACTTATCGAAACGGTCACCCCTGGATTCGGTAACCGACTCGACATACTGACTGATTGGGCCATGTCGGATAGGGAGCGTAATGTCGCACTCCTCATGAGATGCGGCTTCTCCAACTCTCAGATCGCCACCCTGCTTGCAAAAAGCAAAAGCACCATATCCTCTCAACGGAACGCTATAGCGAAAAAAGCCGGACTGACCGTGAATGGCATTAACGCAGCCATAGCATCATTATAGATTTATTACTTATGTCTGACTCGCATAGGCTCCATAAAAATCGTATCAAAAACATAAATTCCTGTAATTTTCGAACTGTTTAAACCACTTTTCGTCCATTTTTCGTCCATCGTGATGATGGCCGAAACCTGTCTATACCTTAATTTTGCATCAAAAATCAAAAAATAATAAGTATGAAAATTAGAAATCTTATCACAGTCCTGCTTGGAATTCTTACCTTGACAGGACAAGCGCAAAAGCACCTCCCGCGTTTTATATATTCAAAGGAGACGGCTGTATTGAGAGGATGTGTTGTCGGTGACAGCACTCAAAGACCGGAAGATATTGATATAATCCATTGGATGAAATATAACCCCGGTCTTCTGGGAGAGGCCATGAAAGATAAAACAGCTTCTTTGGATGAAAACGGATGCTGCAGTTTTAGCCTGCATACAGGCACTACTGCAAAATGTCTGGTTATGATCGGGGATTATAAGTTTACATGCTATGTTGTGCCCGGAGACACTGTTTCTTTTACACTCGATTTGGACAGGATTAAAACGCACGGACTTTCTCAATCCCTTTCTTTCTCAGGTGCCTTGTCGGATTTCAACCATGATCTCGTATACGCGATGGAAAAAGGTTTTGACCCTGAGAATCTGTATCAAAAAATAGAAAGGAAGCGAAATATGGGCCAGCTTGTCGACGAGTTGTCGGATGTAAGCGTAGACGGATATTTCCAGTACCTTGACTCCACGTACCAAAGCATCAATAAACGAATAGAAGAAGACCGCAACATAGGGGATGCCTATCGGGAATTTGCCAATGCCGCGAATCATTATGAGTATGGTGCCTTTATTCCGTTTTGTGCTTATTCCATCAGATATGCCGGCTTGGATACTGAAGAACAATATGCTGCCTTAGCCGAACGTCAAAGTCAATGGCTTGAAAACTATATGAAGAACGACCCATGGACAAATCCGGCACTCTGCTACGTAATGTGGAGTCGACCGGAAATGTTCATACAGTCAATAATTGCGCATCAAGTAAAACTTCCGGAAGATTACAGGCAGTGCCATCTTGCCTCAAAGTATATGATGCAGATCGGTCAGCAGTCACAGTTGCTCTCCGAGGCACAGAAAGACAGCGTACGGATCTATCTGCCCGAATTAGGTCAGGATATTTTGGACTATAATGATAAGCTGGAGCAGGAAATGGCATTTATCAATGAGCAGGGTAAATCTCGTATATGTACTTTGCCCAATGATAAGATTAGCGATAACGATGTTCTTTCCGCAATACTTGAGCCTTACCGAGGACGCCCTGTATTACTTGACCTTTGGGAAACGACATGCGGTCCCTGCCGATTTGCTTTCAAGGAGATGCATGAGAAAAAGCTTGAACTTTCCGATAGGATCCACTTCGTGAATATTGCAAGCGAACGATCAGATCTCGCCACCTGGGAACGTCTTGTGCCAAGCTATGTCGGCGACCACTATCGCCTGACCGAGCAGCAGCTTCAGTCACTTCACAATCAGTTGCCTTGTAAGACTGACGGAGTTCCCATATGGGTGTTGATAAACGCAGACGGAAGCATACACCATGCTTTTATCGGATGGGGTAATCTCGACATTATGATGAAAGAACTGGAACCCGTATTGTAATATTGAAGTGACTCCAAAAAGTTTGAACAGCGTTCTGCGCCTAACTCATCAAGTTCCTGCTTCCGATCTTCCATATAGAACTCAACTTCCGGATTTAGATATCTTCTCTATACATCTTTCGAGAATAAGAAAAGAATTGCTTGGAAAATACCTGTAAAAATTATCATCAATCATTAACTCTCAACATATGTTGAGAGTTTTTAATTTTATTTTCTGTAATTTTGCTATTTAAAAACAAAACTTCTACATAACAGACTTATGAAGAATTTTATATTTTCATTTCTTTTCATTGCCTGCAACACTATGACGGGCTGCCTCCATGATGACGAACCGAAAGACAAGGTCGATGATATCCTAATCGAAGTCTCATCCGAGACAGGCATCACGTATGCATGGCCGGATGACAAGAAAGAGCGTCTGATCGAATGCATGCTTGTCAAATTGCCAGAGGATCCTGACAGATGGCAGCCCATGATGTTCGGGGAAATCAAGGGCTTTACATACGAGGGTGGACATGAGTAACCCTGAAGATCACTACAGAACGCGCAGTAGCCCGTATATATTCGGCTATCCACTGCCGGATATTCTGTTTTTCAACCCAACTTCTGTCATCGCCGGGAAACACCACAATAGCACTGGCTCCATCTATGAAGTCAAAGGGATAAATCACAAGAATATCACCTATATCGCTTAACTCAGAAGATCCGTCTCCTGTATATTCAATCAGAATCCCTTTGTTTAGCCCATTAAAGATTTCGCCTGTTTCTACTTCTGCGATCTTGCAGAAGTAAAGTTTACGCAGCTCCTTCTTAATATATGTGATGAAGTCACCTTTACCGACAATCATTATCCGGCACTCCTTTATAAGCAGTTTTTCTTCGTTTGTCATATCTGTCTATTTTTCTTGATGCAAAATTAGAATAACTCCAGCCCTTATGCCATACCCATTTGGGTATATTTAACTCTTTTGCTCCTAAATTTTCTC
>JAIDSL010000139.1 GCA_029061255.1 Muribaculaceae bacterium | reverse complement strand
TATAGGAACTGGCACAAGATAAAGGGCAGATTGAATTTTCATACTACAAAATTAACAAAATTCCCCGTTTTTTGCTAATTTTGCGGTGAAATGATTGAAGATAAATTTTTACCGGAGGGTTTTAAAGCCCTCATGCAGGCTGAACTCGGCGAAAAAAGTGCCGAAATCCTGTTTTCTGCCTTGTGTGGAGAACCGGAAACCTCATTGCGCATCAACGTCCGGAAGCGAGCAGCCGAACCGTTATATCCGGATATGACACCCGTAGCATGGTGCGGCTCCGGCTATTATCTTTCGGAGCGGCCATCATTCACATCCAATCCTTTGCTGCATGCAGGAGTCTTCTACGTGCAGGATGCCGCCTCCATGATCTACGAGACCATTGTTAAGTCCATATCAGATGACACTCCGATAGCAGTCTGCGACCTATGTGCCGCTCCAGGAGGAAAGACCACAGCGATCCTCAATGCACTCCCCGAAGGGAGTGTGATGCTTGCCAATGAGTTCACTTCGTCGCGTGCATCCATTCTGAAAGAGAATCTTTGTAAATATGGATATCCGGATGTAATTGTCACCAATACAGACACATCGCGTCTATCAGCATTAGACAAATGTTTTGACATTGTAGCAGTTGATGCACCATGCTCCGGAGAAGGGATGATGCGTAAGGATGAGGCAGCAAGAAGCCAATGGAGTGAAGGCCTGATTAGGCAATGCTCCCGACTGCAACGTGAGATTTTAGAAAACGCCGTCGCAATGGTCGCCCCCGGCGGCTATCTGATCTATTCAACTTGCACATTCAACACTTCAGAAGATGAAGACAACGCTATATGGATTGCCGACACTTTTGGACTTGAACCTGTCGACACAGGCCTTGCAGGGAAATATGGCATACAGGGCGAAGTAAAAGGAAAGATGCCTTGTCTACGATTCATGCCGGGATTCACACGTGGAGAAGGTCTTTTCGTTGCTGTATTCAGGAAACCGAATGATGCATCAGGCACCCACAAGCTGCCGAAGATAATAAAAAAAGGTAAAAAAGGTGGAAAAGATAAAACAGATCCCCGTTTGAAAGCGATTGCCAAGTCATGGATCGAGGGTGATTTCGACATAATCAGTCATGAAGGGCGGCTTCTCGCCCTCACTCCGGCTACTGCTGCACTTCTTGGGGCATTGCCAAAGGGAGTCAGGATAATGTCGGCTGGTGTTGAGATAGGTGAAATCAAAGGCAATGACCTCATTCCAGCGCATTCACTCGCAATGTCGACTGCAATGGCTGATCCTTTTCCAAAAATTGAACTCCCCCTGCAAGATGCATTGCGCTATCTGTCAAAAGAAGGGATCACCCTTGCCGCCTCCACTCCAAGAGGATACATAACAGCTACATATTTAGGGTTTCCGCTGGGTTTCCTCAAGAATCTCGGGAATCGGGCAAATAATCTCTACCCTTCCGAATGGAAAATAAGGACAAAAACCCAATAATTCCATGATTTTCCAGCCCTCCTTATGATATATCATGATTTGTCATGATAAAACATGACAAATCATGCTAAAACTGACAACTCACAACTCAAACATAAACCATGCTTGAACTAAAGAATATATATAAATCTTTTGGCAACCTTCAGGTTCTGAAAGACATATCCCTGACAATAGGGAAAGGGGAAATAGCAGCCATTGTAGGACCTTCCGGAGCCGGAAAGACTACCCTGTTGCAAATAGCCGGTACTCTTGAAAAGCCCGACAGCGGGAGCGTGCTATTCAATGGCACAGAACTAATAGGGATGAAAGATAAAAAACTTTCTGCATTCCGCAACAGCAACATGGGCTTCGTATTTCAATTCCACCAATTGTTGCCTGAATTTACTGCTCAGGAAAATGTAGCACTGCCTGCCCTCATAGCCGGGATTTCTAAGAAAAAGGCCATGGATAAGGCGGCTGACCTTTTGACACAGTTAGGTCTTGCCGAGCGTATGCACCATAAGCCTGCGGCAATGAGCGGCGGCGAACGCCAACGCACAGCTATAGCCAGAGCTTTGATCAATGATCCGGAGATAATCTTCGCTGACGAACCCACCGGTAGCCTTGACTCGGCCAACAGACAGGAAATACAGGATATTTTCGTCGACCTCCGTGATCGCCTTGGGCAGACGGTTGTAATGGTGACTCACGATGCCTCACTCGCCGCTATTGCCGACAGAATAATAGAAATGGCCGACGGCAAGGTATTGCCTCCGGCCATAGAAGTTGAAATCGAAACCATAGATATCGCAGATGATGATTCACTCCCTGTAATAGACACGCTTGACCCGGGGAGACACGGAAGTGAGGATCTCATAAGGGATGGTATCAAGGAGGTCGGAGAGTCGGTCGACTGAAGCAGACGGCCCGAAGATTTCAACCACATCTCCTTCCCGGCATTCAATGTCGGTGACATCGATCATACATGCATCCATGCATATATTTCCTACTGTTGGGGCATCCTTACCGTTGACTTTCACTGTTATGTTGCCACGTCCGAAATGCCGGTTCATTCCATCAGCATATCCAATCGGGATAGTGGCAATGCGTGAATCTCTCTCGAGTATGGATCGTCGCGCATAGCCGATGCTCTCCCCTTTTTTCCAGTCACGGATAGCAATGATCACTGTGCGGAGTGTGCTGACTACCGACAGAGGAGCCTCAACTTCAGGTGGAAGCGTATTCACTCCGTAGAGTCCTATGCCAAGTCTCGCCATATCATAATGATATTCCGGAAATCGCAAGATTCCCGCTGAATTTAGCACATGGCGAAGAAACGGATGAGGTGATTCTTTAAGCATATAGTTGGTAAAGCGGTCGAAGCGCTGTAGTTGGAGCAGAGTATAATCGTCCATATCCAGGCAGTCTGCAGTGGCAAGGTGGCTGAATGCGGAGGCTATTCTCACAGCATCGGTAGAGTTAAGAATGCGCATCACTTCCGGCAACTCCTCCTCTACAAATCCCATACGATGCATGCCCGTATCAAGTTTGATATGTAGGGGATAATCTTTAACTCCATATTTTTCTGCTTCCTTCACCACATCAAGAAGCATCGGCATGGAAAACACCTCCGGCTCGAGACGGTTGGCAAACATCTGGCGATAGTTGACTACCTTGGGATTCATCACCATCACAGGCATAGTGATTCCTCTTCGCCTGAGGTCAATGCCCTCGTCAAGCACAGCAACAGCAAGATATGCTGCTCCACAATCTTGCAACGTCTTGGCTATTTCATAGCTTCCGGCTCCATATCCCGAAGCTTTCACCATGGCCACGAGACCTGTACCCGCCGGCAATTTTGACCGGAAATAATTATAGTTTCTGACTACAGCATCAAGATTCACCTCCAGTACTGTCTCATGCGTACGGGCCTCAAGAAGCTGAGCGATTCTGCCAAATTCAAATTGGGGAGCACCTTTAAGAAGGATAGTCTCATTGCAAAAATCTGAAGTGCTGAGTGAGGCAAGAAGTTCATCTGTGGTTTCAAAAAATGAGGCTTCATTCACGACGGAAGCAAGTTTCTCAGCCCCCTTTTTTATTCCGCTTCCGACACCGATAAGTCTTTTCACTCCCGAAGTCTTAAGCATCTCCGCCATTGATGATATAGCATCTTCAGAATTATCTGCCTCATGCAAGAGATCACTTACAATAAGTGTCTCCTTACTTCCGGGAGCAAGGCGCCGCTTCATAAAGTCAAGTGCAGGCGCAAGCGAAGACTGGTCAGACGTATAGGAATCATGAATCACAAGGCAATCATTGACCCCTTCACTCACATTGAGACGGGTGCCAATACGGTGCAGTTTCTTAAGCCGCCCTTCGATTTCTTCTTCACTGATGCCAAGACTACGGGCTACGGCAATGGCATGCCCTGCATTTTCAATTTCCCAGTCCTTTATTTCCTTGTCGCCAAAGCCATCACCGAATAACCCCGATGGCAAGTCTATTCTATGCCATCCAATAAGTTCCTTGCCTATACATTGCCGCATCACTTCTGCTTCCACTGCAGGATCATCAGCGCAATAAATCACCTTCTTCACATAACTGCCTGAAGCAAGCGAAACCTTCTCACGTATCTTTTCTTCACGAGATGAGAAGCCCTGTGCATGTGCATCCCCCACGTTGGTAACGACCACCGTGTCGGGAGAGATACATTCGGCAATCGACTTCATCTCCCCTACTTTGGAAATGCCGGCCTCAATCAAAGCCACATCACTTCCCTCTCTTATCCCCCATAAGCTTAGCGGCACACCTATTTGCGAGTTATAACTGCGTGGACTTCGGCTTACATTAAGTGAAGGAGAAAGTATTTGAAACAGCCATTCCTTCAAGGTTGTCTTTCCTCTCGAACCGGTGATAGTAACTACGGCTGACGCATTTCGACGTCCTATAGCACCCACCTTCTGAAGAGCCTTTAGAGTATCCGCTACCACTATCCATGACGCATCGGGCATTCCTGATGCAGAGACCGGTATGGCATCTACCACGAAGCTACGCACTCCCCGTGAATAAAGATCGGATATATATCGGTGGCCGTCGTTGCTCGAGCCACGCAAGGCAAAAAAAAGCGACTTCGCGGGGTCGGAAAGGCTCCGCGAGTCGGTCAGAAGAAGTTCGATATCCCGATTCTCTCCCCTTATAGGAGCATCGAGAAGCGAGGCTATTTCATTTAGATTGGTTTTCATTTCATTAATACGGAGGCTCCGAAGATAATAACAATAAGAATTGGAGTGACCCATTTGAGCAAAAACATCACCGTTCCGGCAAGGGGGTTGCGAATTGCTCCTCCATTGGTAAGTTGATCTTTCATCATACCATTAGGTGCGAACCAACCCAGATAAATCGCCATGATGAATGCTCCAAGAGGCATAAGGATGTTAGCTGTGAAAGCATCACACGCCCCAAAGATAGTGTAGCCAAATATTGTCCAGTCAGACAGCACCCCATTGCTTAGAGAAGAAAGGGCACTCAGCAAAATTAAAGGGAGAAGCACCATGCAAGTAGCAGGAATACGCTTCATCTTAAAGTGATTACCAAAGTAAGCAATCGAGACCTCTGCAATAGAGATGCTGCTTGTCAGTGCTGCTACAGAAAGAAGGATAAAGAAAAGAGACGACCAAAGCTGAGGACACCACATCTTGTTGAAAATCTCAGGGAAAGTAACAAACACAAGAGCAGATCCGCCAAATGATTCCCCTTCCAAACCGAAAGACATTACACCAGGGAAAATGATCATACCCACAAGTATGGCAACCGTCATATCTAGTATAGACACAGTAAACGCAGTCTTGGTCAGATTGGTATCTTTCTTGAAATAGCTTCCATATGTGATGAGTGTACCCATGCCAAGGCTCAGGGAGAAGAATGCCTGTCCAAGTGCACTGATACATACATCCGGAGTTATCTTAGAGAAATCGGGATGAAAAAAATAAGCAAGCCCTTCAGAAGCCTTTGGCAGGGTCATAGCTGTCACGCAAAGAATGATAAGGATAAGAAAAAGAAGTGGCATCAGGATGTTGCTTACTCTCTCTATACCTTTCTGCACTCCCATACAGAGCACGGCTCCACAAATGGCGATTGTGATCCAGGTCCAAACCATGGGAGGCCATACGCCGGCTACATATTCTTGCATCCTGTCGGCAAACTGTAGGTTACTCCCTTCTTCCACCCCCGGAATAGGAGTGAATAGCTCGCCACTCAATGACTGGTATAAATACTCAAGGGTCCATCCGGACACCACCATATAGAAGGTCAGGATCAAGTAGGAACACAGGATTCCAAGAAAACCGGAAATCCACCAAGGTTTACCCGGACTAAGCTTGCGATAACTGTCGATAGCGTCGCTCTTTCCTGCGCGTCCAATCGCGAACTCGCCGAGCATAACAGGAATGCCGAAGAGAAGTACGCAGATCACATAGACGAGAAGGAATGCCGCCCCGCCATTGGCTTGCGTCTCTGCCGGGAAACGCCAGACGTTTCCAAGGCCGACTGCACTGCCTACAGTAGCTGCTATTAGACCTATCTTGCTGCTGAATTCAGAATTATTAGCCATATTATATAATATTTCGGGACCGCTCTTGCGGGAGCGGCCCCGGAGTGATTTGTATTTTTTATTCTACTGGATCAGCAAGAGTCGCATCAGGCACAGGCTCCGGCATGTCGCCGGTGGCAGCCTCAAGCTTCTTCATCTGTGAGAAGATGAAGGCTGCGGAGAGGAGACAGAGAACTATGAGGATAGTCCAGATTGTCCATACCGGAATCTTGCCCCAGAGGAGCATTGGAATCGAAACAAGGTAGTTGCCGACTGCTGTAGCCGCAAACCATCCACCCATCATTGCCCCCTTAAGCTTCGGAGGAGCTACCTTGCTGACGAAGGAGATACCCATCGGAGAGAGCAGAAGCTCAGCAAATGTCAGAAGCAAATATGTGGAGATAAGCCAGTTGGTGGATACGTCACCGTTGGTGCCCACGAGCGAAAGCGAACCGAACACCATCACGAGGTAAGCTACACCCGCCACAATCATACCGTATCCAATCTTGCGAGGAGCAGATGGTTCTTTCTTCTTAGCGTTGAGCCAACCGAAAAGGGCAAGGGAGAAAGGAGTGAGTGCCACTACGAAGAAGGGATTAAACTGCTGATATGCCGCCGGGTCAATATTGGTAAGAGTAGACGGCATACCTGCATACAGCCATATTACTATACCCGCACAAATTGCCAAAAATACGCCGCTGACAGTTTTTCCTTTAGCAGTTTTTGACTGAATCACACCAAAGAGAGCATAGACACCTGCTGCAATCGCTGCGAGAGCACCGAGATTAAAACCGATTCGAGTCCATGAAGATGATTCGGGAGCAGTACAGCTTTTTGCAAATTCAGTAAGGGTCTGGCCGTTCTGATGGAACACCATCCAGAAGAAGATTACAACAGCGAAAACCAGGAAGAGAGCCACAACTCGTTGCTTGGTCTGCTCGGGAGTAAGCTCCGGACCGTTATTGGCAACTGCCTGCTGCTTTCCTCCAGCTGTCTGTTTCGGGGCATCAGTAATGATATGTTTATAGGTTTTGCGTCCGAGCGTATAGATAAGGAAGCTGACAATGAGCGATGCGCAAGCGAGTGAGAATGCGTATGTGCATCCGGTGGAGAAGGCCTCAATGTAGCCGTTGGCAAACTCTGTGATGGAGCTAAACGATGCGGAACACTCTCCGGCGAAGTTCTGGAGGTATCCGGTCAACCAGGCAGCGAGATCACCACCCTCTGCCATACCGTTCTTAACAGCAAAGTCTGTCATGCTCTTAAGAGTCTCTGCATCGGTCGGCATATTGGTGAAGCCATTGGTATCAAGACACCAGTTGCTCACGGTAGCCGCCATCGGGTTGTTGGTGAGGAAACCTGCATTCTTGAGTGCAAGGTTCTTAAGCGCGATGGCCGCTCCCGGGGCGAACATAGAGCCGAGGTTGATGGCCATATAGAAGAGTGAGAACGCTGAGTCGCGACGGTCGGCATATTGAGGGCTGTTGTAGAGGTCGCCTACCATCACTTGCAGGTTACCCTTGAAGAGCCCCGTTCCTGTGGCAATCAGCAGCAACGCTGCCAAAAGGATCATGAACGATGAATTGGAACGAACCGGTGTAGGAGCCGACATAAGGGCATAACCTACAAACATCACGGCAATACCTGCGAGCACACATTTATTGAAGCTCCAGCGATCGGCAAGCCATCCGCCGAATACGGGCATAAAATACACGAGGGCCAGGAAGATAGAAAAAATCTGGCCAGTCCAGGTGGCATCGAAGCCGAATTTAGCCTGGAGGAAGAATAGGAAGATGGCGAGCATCGTATAGTAGCCGAAGCGTTCGCCGGTGTTCGCAAGCGCGAGCACATAGAGTCCTGCCGGTTGGTTCTTGAACATAGGTAGTTTATTTGAATTATTGAATTTCGAAAATCATAATGGAGGTAGGCGCAGTCTGTCTAATTATGAATTATGCATTGTGAATTATGCATTGACTCAAGAATTATGAATCAGTTTGAATGCTGTAGCGTAATTGCGAATCTGCTTCACCATAGCCACGAGACCGTTGCTGCGCGTAGGGGAAAGATGCTCGGAAAGACCTATTTTGTCTATAAAATATAGGTCTGCATCAAGTATTTCATCAGGAGTGCGGTCGTTGAGCACCCGCATTAGAAGAGCTACTATTCCCTTTACTATAAGGGCATCGGAATCTGCCTCAAAGTGGATCTTACGGTCATCATTCTGCTTAGCATCTATCCACACCCTGCTCTGGCAACCCTCTATAAGGTTGGTCGGGGTCTTCATTTCTTCCGGTATCTGAGGCAGGGTATTGCCTAAATCGATTATATATGCGTAGCGGTCAAGCCAGTCGTCCATACCGGCCATTTCATCTATTATCTCGTCTTGAACTTCGTTGATGGTCATATCAGTGTCATTTCATTAGTTGTTCCATCCATTGCCCCATTGATTTGCAAATTTAGCAATAAAAATCCTAATCCGCAAATATACGCCTTTAATCTTGCCTAAACTTACTTAAAAAGCTTCAATTAGTGTCCTCTTGTGTAAAGTCTGATCACTTCTTGGCTGCAGCAGTTTTGGTGGTCACTACTATGGCTCCGTTTGCGCCTCGAGAGCCATAAATACTGGCATCTTTGATCACCTCAACATGATCGACATCATAGATACTGACGAAATTGAGCGATGGAACAGTTACTCCGTCGACGACATACAGAGGTTCGTTAGAGAGCATAAGGGAATGCTTTCCGCGAATGGTCACTTCCTGACCACCGGATCCATTTGTCACAGCAAGGCCGGGCACCAACCCTTTCAACGCTCCTATCACATCGCGGGCTCCCGTAGCACGCAATCTGTCACCGCTGATGCCGGAACTTACACCTGTAAACTCACGCCGTTTCACATATCCATATCCGGTGTTAGCAATCTCCTCATCGTTCTCCGCTTGGGCACTCCCACTCCCGGCAAGGACAATCCTGATGCCACGGCGTCCATCAACTGGGATAAGCAGAGTTTCCTTCTTCGATACCACAAGATGCAGCGTATCGTCCGGCTGCACGTCGGTAAGACCGAAGCGTCCTTTCTTATCAGTAGAGGCATAACGCTTCGGATCCTTTACATAGACCTTCACCCCTTTCTTAGGTTTCATCTCTCGGTCAAGCACCAGTCCGTTGAACGGCACTTCCGCCAAGGCGGAAACGACGAGGCCTACAAGGACCAGGAATGAAAATATTCTTTTAGGCAGTTTCATAATATAACTCTTTATACTCCAAGTACGATAGCCGGGGCGATGTCAAGTCTATCAATAGCGTCTCTAATATGTTCTAACCTTAATGGATCTTTAAGAGACTCTCTCATAAATCTGTAGTTTTTCTGCATCTACATGTTTAGCCACTCTCGGAAAAAGCGTTCCTTCCTCTACAAGGTCAACACGACGTCCTAAAAGATCCTCAAGTTTCTCCGTCAACTCGCATATTCCGAAAAGACCCAAAACAGTTCCGGGAGTATATCTTACCAAAATATCCACATCACTTTCCGGCGACTCATCGCCTCTGGCAAAGGAACCAAAAATCCAAGCTTTCTCTATGGGTTGCATAGAGAAGAAATCCTGTAGCTTTTTGAGATATCTCTGCGTCATATTCGTTAAAAGTATAATTTATACGCAAATTTACGAATTAAATTCGACATTTCAAAATCAAGATAAAAAAATCCACGGATAGAAATTCTATCCGTGGTTATCATACGTAAGTATCTAATGAAGTTCTATTTAAGGCTTTGGCCTCCTATGAAGTCTCCTGACTTTGGAGTTTCGGGGAGAAGGTCCTTAAGCACATCCTTGAGGTCAGTGCCGTGCAGAAATCGCCTAAGGATAGTCCCATCGGGAGCAAAGAGTATTATCTCAGGAACAGAATACACACCATAAGTCGCCATAAGTCTTTTACAGTCCTGCATCTGAGGCCATTGGTAGCCATATTTATCAACAGCGTTATTTACGTCGTCCATGGCAATACCTAAAAACATGACATCCGGATTATCCTTATACTCATCATATAGAGGCTTCAGGTAATGATTAGCCTGCGAAATACATCCTCCACACCAGCTTGCCCACAGATCAGCCACAACATACCGGCCTTTCCCAACATACTGTGAAAGGCTTGTGGGGTTACCGTCAAGAGTGTTTCCAATGAGTTCGGCAAATGGCTGACCTTCCCATACAGGCTTAAGGCGCTCCTTGCGTTCAGTCATGTTTTCGATCGCCTCAAGACTCCTTGAAGATGCATCAAGAAGCGCCACCATCTCCATCCATTCATCAGGCGAACACATCAATCCATAATTAAGAAGCGCCCTCTCCCCAAGACCATTCCCGACATTCTTTTTAAACACTTCCTCTATTATTTCTTTAGAAGGAGTAATCCTATACTCAACTTCACTCAAACGCCTGTGGCAATCTTTCCATCCGTCATTGAGAGCACCACCCTGTAAAGGGAAATCCTCATTGACATCCACAACAATCGTACCCGGCTCTACAATAAGACTTATCATGTAATATTGCTTGTTCTCCTGGGTCTGGTCGTTGCTTTTTACGATGAGATGAGCCGGAAACGAACGTTGACTCTCGCCCTTTATATCAATGACTCCATTCTCAATAACACCGAAATCTTCACCACCCCAATCTACCTCGTTGGATAAAATCAGCTCCAGCCCGTTGAGTTTACTGTCTGGTGTCTTAGACACAATCCTATACTCAAAGGAATAGGCACTCAATGAAATTCCAAACGATAACAGAATATAACATAATGTCTTTTTCATTTTTTCTTCAGTTTAATGTCACACAATCCGCCCGGAAACTCCTCACTTGGAGGGAAAGTCTCATATGTCTCTATATCATTGAAATCTATTGTCATATCTTCTGTAAGTAGTTTTCCATCCACTCGGATAGCCTGTATCTCAGAGCCCTCGCAATCCTTTTCATGCGGGCCAACCATGAGTTTAGCCTCACCGTTCTTACTTAATTTAATGAATGGCGCTTCTTCTTTAAGAGTCGCAGCTTTTGTCTCACTTGAATCCTGCAATCTGAAGTTGATCGGTATCGAGAACTGGGAGGCGACAGGTTTTCCGTCCGTCATGGCAGGAGTCCATTTCGGCATGGCTTTCACCACCCTCATTGCCTCTTCGTCCAAATCCTCCCAAGAGCTTTCCAAGATCTTGACATCGGATATGGAGCCATCAGACTGAATGATAAAACCTACTAAGGACTTTCCTGTTCTATTATCTGAAAATGCGGAAAATGGATAACGAATATTATGGGAAAGATACTGCATCAGCTTCTCTATTCCACCCGGAAATTCCGCCTCTATTTCCGGATCCAAAAGAGTATTTTCTTCTACCTTGACTTCATCAGGAGATTTGACTTCCTGTGTGGACTTATAGGCATTAACTGTATGTTCGGTAGGTGTATCAGCAGCGCCTTTATCTTCATCGACAACCCGTACCGTTATAGACTGAGAGACACCGACAGGACTGTCTGACATGTCTTTTTGAGTCTCTATGAGTTTAAACGTAGCTGATTCAAGCGTTTTTAGTCCGGAAGCTACAGCCGGTATATTGACTAAAGCCAGAGCCAAATCTACGGCTAAGGCAAGTGAAAGGAGGCGCAGACGGCGACGTCCACTGCATTTTTCTTTCTGCATCATGGCGATTCTGTTTTTAAGTTTACTATGGTTTAGACTGTTGGCAAGGGTGTGGAAACGGTTGCCGACTGTTTTCCTGATCAGAAGCAGCTGGTATTCCTTAGGATCCGCTCCGCTATCTATCACGGCGGCATCAGCCTGATATTCGTGGATGAGCTTCAGTTCATCGCGCATAAGCCAAGAGGCGGGATTATACCAAAGCACAACGCATACAGCTTGCGCCAATATCAAATCAAGATAATGCCTACATCGGATGTGGGAGAGCTCATGAGCTGTAACTGAACTTCGTACGCTCTCGTAGTCAACCGTACTCATTACAATATAACTTCCGAAACTGAAAGGAGCGGTATCATTGCCCGGCATTATGACAAGTGTATATCCCTCCTTACGTATGAAAGTGCCCTTGCGGATATAGAAGAAAAGTCTCACAGTTGAAAACAAACTCTTAAACAGGACTATGGAAGCTCCAATCAAATATATCCACATTAGAATCTGCGGGATTATAGACGTATCTTCTTTGACGAATCCAACTGCTTTCAGCGGCAATTCCCCTATTGCAACGAGCGTTGAATTATCAGGCTGATTGGATTCGGTATTACTCCAGTCGAGCTGACTTAGTGGCCATGCAGAAAATGACACCACATAGCATCCAAGCAGAATGATTCTGTTGAGCACTATCTGCTTTTCTCCTGAGATAAACAGGAGGTAGACAAGATACAGCAGTAACAGAAACACACCTGTATATAATGTATATGCGAGGAAAGATCCCATTGCCATCACTTTTTATCGCGTTTCTCCACCATGTCGATGATCTCACGCAGCTCATCTACGGAAATCTTCTCGTCCTCCACGAGAGCCGACACCACAGAGCGATAGCTATTGTTGAAATAGTTCTTCACGAGCCGAGCCAAACTACTCCCGCTGAGCTCGCTGCTGTCGACCAGTGCACCATAGGTATAGGCACCATTCCTTTCACCGACATGCGCCACAAATCCCTTGTCACACAAAATCCTGACCGTAGTAGACACCGTATTGAAATGCGGTTTCGGATCGGGATATGTAGCGAGCAGTTCCCTTATGGTCTTAGGTCCTTCGCTCCAAAGACGCTCCATCACCTCCGCCTCCTTCTCCGTAAGTTTCTTAGGTTGTTTCTTCATAATTATAACTTAAGTTTTAGTTGATACCGCAAAGTTAATAACAAAAATCATAACTTCCAAATTTTTCACCTAAAACTTTAGTTAATTCTAACGGCTTATTAAGAATGACCTAACTTACTATGAATAACCCTTACTTTTTTGGAAGATTTGAAAATAATAGTTAACTTTGCAAACATTAATCTTCGCCCATAGCATAGTGTATATGAGTATTAAGCGGAGGTTGTGGTCAATAGTAATTTGTCAATATCATAGATATTAAAGATATGGTAAATAAGAATATTTTTGATTTAATTCCCATCATAAAACACTATTTTAGTGATAAGCCGGTATTAAGAGCATGGCTGTTTGGATCATGCTCTCGAGGAGAGGAGACACCTTCGAGCGACATTGACATATTAGTTGATTATGATGAATCTAAGGGTGTGGTATCCCTCCTAAAAATAGGAGGGATGCTGATGGACCTTTCTCATTTATTGGGAAGACAGGTTGATCTTGTGGAGTCACAAGGACTAAAGGAATTTGCCCGGGCATCTGTTGATAGAGATAAAATTCTTATTTATGAGAGAAAAAGTTAAAGATCCGGGTAGGATTCGCCATATGCTTGATGCAGCAATAATTCTTTCAGAAGAGACTCCAAAACATTCCTTAGACTCCATTCAAAAAGACAGAATTCTATTTTTCGGGCTTGCCAAGCTCATAGAAATTATCGGTGAAGCCGCATACAAATTAACCAAAGAGTTCAAAAACTTACATCCAGAATTACCATGGGATGCAATTATCGGAATGAGGCATGTCATGGTACATGACTACTATACCATGAGTCCTCAAAAGATATGGGCTACTATTGTCTCGGATATACCTGAAATGATTCCTATTCTGGAGCGATATCTTGAAGAATTTGACCCCAATAATTAGCACGGCCCTTTAATTTAGCTTTTCGCACTCAGCGGCCAGCGAAGCTAAGCCGCATCTACGATCCCTATACAGCATAACAATTATTGAATTTATAGATTTCCCTGTACCCCCCACCTCCTCTGCGAACCCTGCGTGATGCAGCCATCGGAAAGACATCAAAAATGAAAGAGTCGTGAATAATTAGAAATCTTCACTATATTGCTCATTATTGATAACAAATCGTATAGCTATAAGATTTGTTTAATAAAGAATCATATATTAGTCAGAACGGGTAGCCAATGGAGAAGTGGAAGGAGGAGTCACGATGCCAATTTGGTGATATAAGGGGCCATGGCTTCTCTCCCATTGCAGGATTATGTGCTTTCATGCCAAGGTCGAAGCGAAGAAGGAAGTAGTTGAAGTCCATACGCAAACCAAGTCCATATGCTGCCGCAAACTGCTTATAGAACTCATCAAATTTAAATACGCCTCCCTGCTGGAATGGATAGTCACGGATAGTCCAAATATTACCTATGTCAATAAATGCGCCCAACTCAAGAACCCAGAACAATTTCGCACGATATTCCGCACTCGTGATAAGGCGGATGTCTCCACACTGGTTGATAAAATCGCTCACAGAGTTGCGTCCAGGATAGGCACCGGGGCCAAGAGTACGAACAGCCCAGCCTCTCACACCATTGGCGCCACCTCCATAGAAACGCTTCTCAAACGGAAGCATCTCAGAGTTGCCATAGGGAATCCCGACACCACCTCCAACTCTGAAAGCAACGGAGTTCCTCTCGTCAAAACGATGAAGAAGTGCATAATCAGCTTCAAGCTTAAAATACTGAGAATAATGTATACCGAAAATCTTATACGGATCCTCATGGAAATTACTGCGATGCGCAAAAATGCTTGAGAGAGCAAAGAGCAAGTTGCCCGCTATCTCAGCATTCACCCTCACATTATAAATGTCTCTCTGCAAATTTTTCTGCCAAGGTGTAGCCTCCCGCTTATTGGAATGATACCAACGCCACCCCATTCGCATGATGAAGTGATCCTCATAACTATAGCGAAGCAAAGGATTGTCGGGAGCAATCAGGTCGATAAAATCATTTGTGGAAGCAGGAAGATACACATAGTTAATGTCTAAAGGAGTAAATGTATGCCGGTTATTCTTGCGAAAGTCTACCCATTTATAACTCCATCCTGCCGTAGAGATAACTCGTGTATATTCCGGTCTTTCCTGATAATTCATCGAGAAATTCATCTCGGTTGAAGCCTGTATGCGTCGCCTTATCCTGTGCGAAATAGGAGCTTTGAATTCCGGCATTGAAAGTCCAAGATCCACGGAATACTCCATATACCGGTTGTTAAGCAACCCTTCAAGATTACCGGAAAGAGACTCATAACTGCCACGCAACTTACCCGTAAATGTCTCCGATCCCCTCCCTATATTGCGGTGGGAATACGTCAGGCCAACGGCTACTCCAAGGTCGCCTTCCGAATTAGTGCCTTCAAGCTCCACACTCGCAGTCTGAGACTTACCGGGTGTCAGCATCACGTAAGCATCAAGGACACCCTCATCTCCGATATGCCCGACCGGCACAAAAGAGACATTGATAAATTTCAGGATTCCTAATCTTGAAAATGCACGATAAGTCCGATCAACATTTTTCTGCGAAAACACATCGCCCGGCGAAAGATAACAATTGTCAGCAATCACTGATGGACGCAGATAGCGCGAATCTGCATATAGTATTTCCAAACCATGATAGCTGACCGAATCTTGACTAGTTGCCAATGCTGGATTCTCCGAATCTATAGCATCAGCGTCTGCTATCACTATGACCTTGCGAATGATAAACTTTGAATATAAATCAAGCCGATCCTTCTGCGGCCCGGAAGGATAGTTGACCTTCATCATCAACTCCACATCCGTCGAACCTTCTGTAGTGTCTGCCACAAAAGTGATGCACTCTTTTCCAAAATTATAATATCCATTATTGCGGAGTGCATCAGCCACAACAGTACGTTGAGCCTCAAGGATATCCCTTGTCAACGGGCGTCCCGGATAAGTAAGGAACTTCGATGAGTCAGCCATCACTATGCTCCTGACAGCAGAATCCGGGAATTCATATTCCATCTGCGATATCACCTTCCGAGGACCCGGAGCAAGTGTATAAGTAAGCTCTATCTTCTTCTTTCTTTCATTTTTGACTGAATCTACAGTCACATCAGCATTGAAATATCCCTTGTTTGCAAGATATTGCATCAACTGGCTGGCACTGGCATCAGACAATGCCGGATCATAAATCACCGGAGGCTCTCCAAGTTTCCGCATCCAGCGATTCCACCAGTTGGTGGAGTCACTTCCTGCCATATTGTAGAAGCCAAGCCTGAACTTTATGCTCCAGAGCATTCTGTGGTTTGGAGTCTGCCTCAAATAAGCCTGCATCTCCGTCACATCAAGTTGCTCCTCTTTCCCCACTGAATCCAGGCGGATGTGCACCTTGTCAAGAAGGTAGCTTCCGTCGGGCACATGCTTGCTCGACGAGCATCCCGACAGGATGATACAAACCATAGCCAGCATCCAGACGAATACCGGAACAAAGAGTCTGTCTATTCTCTGCCTGAGTGGAAACATACTGCAAAATTAGCCAAAAAAATTGAATTATAAATCTTATAAATATCATAAATATTATAAAACTTATAATTTGAGTCTTTATTTTAGCCCCAATGTCGCGGATTTTCATTAAATTTGCAGTATGGAAGCATTCCTTTCTAACGAAAGGCCCAAGGCCTACTCCCTTTCGGAGTTCTCACGCTTCGTGGCAAACGCCATGAGCCGTGAGCCTGTGCTCATGGGCGCATGGGTAGTGGCAGAAATCAGCGACATGTCAGTCAGAGGTGGTCATTGCTATATGACCCTTATTGAAAAAGACCCGTCCGGAACCACTATAGCCCGCATGAGAGCCAACATTTGGGCTAATCGATATATCTATATACGGGAAAAATTTCGCCGCGCCACGGAAAGAGAACTTTCCAACGGCATGAAGGTGATGTTCTACGGAGGAGCCAACTATCACTCCAACTACGGCCTATCCTTCAACATCGGAGAGATAGAACCATCATATACCATGGGAGATCTTGAACGCATCAGGCGCGAAATCCTGATTGCCCTCCAGAAAGAAGGGATTCTCAACCGTAACCGTGAGCTGACTTTCTCCGATCCGCCACGAAAGATAGCGATAATATCTTCTGAAAGCGCCGCAGGTTATGGAGATTTCCTCAATCAGCTCCAGAATAATTCTGCAGGTGTTGAATTCAACACATTTCTCTTCCCAGCAATAATGCAAGGAGAGAAGACGGCTCAAAGCGTAATTGCCGCCCTTGATCTCGTGGAGCAAACAAGATGCATCATCGATTGGGATTGCGTGGTGATAGTGCGCGGAGGGGGAGCCACTACTGACATGAACGGATTCGACGACCTCCGGCTTGCCCGAAGGGTAGCCACTTTCCCGATCCCCGTTGTAGTAGGTATAGGCCACGAACGAGACCGCTGTGTGCTCGATGAGATTGCCTGCATACGGTGCAAGACACCGACCGCAGTTGCCGCTTGGCTATCCGACACAGCAGGAATGGCATGGCAACGCGCCTACGATCTCGCCACGAGGATAGCATCTTTTGCTTCCGAACGTCTGAAAGGAGAACACATCCGCCTCCAGAGCATCGAGACCATGATTCCGGCTCTTGCAGAGACTCAGCTTAAAAATGCAAGGTTAAGACTTCACAGCATCTCCGCTCTACTCCCAGCTGCAGCAAGCGAGGCTTTGTCGAAAGCCCGAATACGAGTGGAGGGACTCACCACTACTATCCGTATGGCTTCCAATTCCCGCATAAAAATCGAATACCCGGCTTTGCAGGCAATGTCTTCTTCGATCAAGTCAGCAGTGACATCTATTTTGGAAAGAGAAAAATCAAGACTCGACAATCTTCAAAAGCTCACTGATGTGCTTAACCCGGCATCTACACTGAAACGAGGTTATTCAATTACTAAAATTGGAGGAAAGGCGGTTTCCGACATCAAGGCTGTCAAAGCCGGTGATATAATTGAAACTCTGACTGATAAAGGTTCAATTATCTCGACGGTTTCAGAAACCCACACAACTTGAAAACCAGATAACTCGACAACCCGACAACTCAATGAAAAAACTCATCATCTTCGATCTTGACGGAACGCTACTCGACACGATTGCCGACCTCGGCACTGCGTGCAACTATGCCCTCGAATCAAAAGGCTATCACAAGCATCCTTTGGCTGCATATCCATATATGGTAGGCAACGGAGTGAGAAAACTGATGGAGCGGGCACAACCAGACGCAAGTCCGGAAGAGATAGATGAACTTCTCGCCACATTCAGGGAATATTATGACGAGCACTGCACCGACCTCACAAAGCCTTATCCCGGCATTCCTGAACTCCTGCAGCAACTTACCGACAACAAGATTGCGGTAGCAGTGGCAACCAACAAGTATGAGTCGGCAGCACGAAAGATAATCGATTATTTCTTCCCCGACATCCCGTTCGTAGCCGTAATGGGACAGACTGAAGACCGACCTGTAAAACCGGATCCAAGTATTGACTTTGCTGTACTTCTCTCCCACCCAACACCCAAAAGCCAGACAATGCATGTCGGAGACTCTGCCGTAGATATAGAGACGGCTCGAAGGGCATGTATCGATTCAGTCGGTGTCACGTGGGGTTTCCGCCCTATCACTGAGTTGCGCAAGGCTTATGCCGACCACATCGTTTGTTCTCCATCCGACATCCTTAAACTTGCATTCAAAGATGACTGAGACAGAACAGCAAAATCAAACACAAGCCGAACGGTTCACTTTGCGCAAAAGCGCAAAGCTCCGCCATCGCACTTTGGTCCAGGATCTCTTCAAAAAAGGGAAATCTGTATATTCCGGTCCGCTGAGGGTGACGTTCCGAGCAATATCCCAAGAAGAGCTGGAAGCATCTTTCCGGTTATGCATCCCCGACCTTATGGGCCCGGTGCAGTTCATGATAACAGTGCCAAAGAAGAAGCGTCGACATGCAGTAGACCGCGTGCTTATGCGACGCCGCATTCGAGAGGCATTCCGCCTGCAATGGCATCCTTTGAAAAAGATAATTCAGGAAGATCCCGGAATACGCACTTTATCGTTGGCTATTGTTTACATGCACAATGAGAACTCGGATATGGAGTGCATCGCATCAGCCGTCGGATCGGCCTTGTCAAAAATCAGAAAAAAACTATATCCTCAACCTAAAGGGGATGACATTTGTTAAGAAGAGTATGAACATCGCCCAGATCCTGCTTACCTCTGCGATACGCTTCTATCAATACGCCATCTCTCCCCACACCCCTCCCAGCTGCCGCTTTACCCCTACCTGTAGCCAATACGGAATAGAGGCAATAAAAAAGCACGGCGCTTTGAAAGGGGGTTGGCTCACTTTGAAGCGCATAGCTCGGTGCCACCCTTGGGGAGGCTCCGGTTATGATCCGGTTCCATAGCAGAAGGAATGGGAATAAGATTTATGATTTCACTCTAACTTCAAATTCTAACCATGGATTTCACACCTATAGCCCGATATATTTTCGCATCCCGAGCCCGACGCACAGAGAAATGGAGCGGGCACGTGGAAGAGATTCAACGCCGCCAGCTCACTTGGCTTCTAAATCGAGCAGCAGAAACGGAAATTGGCCGCAAATATGGATTTAAAGAGATCCTTGACTCATCCGACCCGGTAGCAGCGTATCAGAAAGCCGTGCCACAAGTGGCTTACGATGACATACGCCCATACGCAATGCGAATGGTGGAGGGAGAAAAAGATGTGCTCTGGCCGGGCCGATGCAAACGCTTTGCACAAAGCAGTGGGACAAGCGGAGGGAAATCCAAATTTGTGCCCATAACCAACGACTGCCTACATCGCAATCATTACCCCGGGACATCTGATGTTGTGGCCCATTATCTCAAGATGAATCCAAAGAGCCGCCTGTTTTCCGGCAAGAGCCTAATATTGGGAGGAAGCTTTGCCAATGAGCTGAACCTAAAAAGCGATGTGAAGGTAGGGGATTTAAGTGCCACACTCATCGACCGCATGCCGAAACTCGCTGATATGGTGCGTGTGCCGGAAAAACGCATTGCCTTGATGGAAGACTGGAGTGAGAAACTTCCGGCTCTTGCGGGAGCAGCTTCAAAATCAAACATCACTAATATTTCCGGTGTGCCTTCGTGGTTTCTGACAGTAATCAAGGAAGTATGCAAGATCAAAGGTGTAGATAAGATATCGGATGTATGGCCCAACCTTGAGGTGTTCTTCCATGGAGGCATCGATTTTAGACCCTATCGCAAGGAATATGAAGCCTTGACCGACTCTTCTAAGATGCACTTCATGGAGACATACAATGCAAGCGAAGGTTTTTTTGCATTTCAGAATGATTTCTCCGACCATTCGATGCTGCTAATTCTTGACGGCAGTGTCTTCTACGAATTCGAGCCAATTTCAGGGGGCGATCCTGTAACCGCATGGGAAGTGGAAACAGGAAAGACCTACGAACTGCTCATCTCAAGTGCCAATGGTCTTTGGCGTTATCACCTTGGTGATACGGTGACCGTCACCGCCACCGACCCGGTCAAAATCAGGATAGCCGGACGCACCCGCAGCTTTATCAACGCATTCGGCGAGGAAGTGATGGAAGACAACGCCAACCGAGCCATTGAAGCAGCTTGCGAAGCCACCAGTGCCGGCATCGCCAACTACACCGCCGGACCATATTATGCACATAATAATCGTCGAGGTCATCATCAATGGCTGATAGAATGGAATGAGATACCAGATTCCATGGAAAAGTTCCGTGAGGTACTCGACAAGACACTGCAAGAGGTCAATTCCGACTATCAGGCAAAGCGTGCGCATACCATTTTCCTCGATCCTCCGGAAATCATCACTGCCCGTCCGGGACTATTCGACGACTGGCTCGCCCATGCAGGCAACCACAAACTCGGAGGCCAGCGAAAAGTGCCAAGGCTCAACAATAACCGTAAGCTTCTCGACGAACTCCTCCAGTTAAATGCATAATGAAAATGCATAATTCATAATCAATCCAGACTATGAATTATGCATTTAATATTTAGGAGCACCTGCCCGACTAAGCATTATGGCAATCCTACGATTGAACCCGCCCAATTATGCATTATGAATTATGAATTAAGAATTGCCCTCCGTAGCTGCAAATTCCATCAGATATGCCTTTATGAACTCATCAATTTCTCCGTCCATCACTGAGTTTACGTCAGATGTCTGATAGTTGGTACGGTGGTCTTTGACACGACGGTCGTCAAATACGTAGCTGCGGATTTGTGATCCCCATTCAATCTTCTTCTTGCCAGCCTCTACCTTAGCTTGCTCCTCAAGACGA
Source organism: Muribaculaceae bacterium (assembly GCA_029061255.1). Classification (GTDB taxonomy): domain Bacteria; phylum Bacteroidota; class Bacteroidia; order Bacteroidales; family Muribaculaceae; genus Lepagella. The sequence goes on along the minus strand of JAIDSL010000139.1, from coordinate 142 downwards.
TGGTTCATCTCCTTCTCATAGAGAATGGAACGAAGATGACGCAAGGCGTTCTCTTTATTTTTTGGCTGGTCGCGAGTCTCTGTGTTTTCAATGAGAATCTCCTCCTCCTCGCCTGTATAGGGGTCTTTATACTGGTAGCGCA
>JAIDSL010000138.1 GCA_029061255.1 Muribaculaceae bacterium | reverse complement strand
TTCGGAATAAAACAGCCGAAAAGTTCGGAATAAAACAGCCGAAAAGTTCGGAATAAAACAGCCGAAAAGTTCGGAATGTTTGCTTATTTGATTGAAATATTGTGTGTATTGCAGTTGATATGACTACTGAAAAAGGGCAGTATATATTGACGGGAAGTGTGGTGGTAGATGAAGATTATGATATGCTACCCGATGAAACAATGCAACACACGGGCACAGGGCGTATTTCAAGAATGCGCATGCGTCCAATGAGTCTAAATAATTGATGAAGGAGCCTCTCATCTTTTGAAATTGGCTTCAAATATTGACACTGATAGATTTCCTGCTCCATCGTTCCTTATGGTACTCACAGGTGGAGAGTTTGCATATCGTAGGAAAGATGGAGTCTACGTAATCCCTCTCGCCTGTCTTAAGGACTAATCCTCCTTTTTTAAAGCGACAGATGACATTATCGCTATAAATCCTTTATCTATTTCATAAAATAATACTGATTATGCAAATTGCATTATGTAAAAAGCATAATGCAAATTGCATGATTGGATTTGTTTTTAGGGATGCAGTAAAAGAATGATTACTCAAAATTCTCATAAATTTTCATAAATATTTGGCAGATTCGGAATTTATTCGTAACTTTGCATCGTGAAACCCACGCGATGTGGGGACTTCATCGGGCGAATACCAGAGTGGCCAAATGGGGCAGACTGTAAATCTGCTGGTTTATACCTTCGGTGGTTCGAATCCATCTTCGCCCACTTTCTAATTCATTAGTTTTGCGGCATCCTTACGATGCCGCAAATTTTTTTTCTCCATGTGTAACTATCCGGATTATATCAGCGACTAATATTACAAAACAAAAAACGATGACAGCTACGATACCCAATATAACATCGCTGACAATTCCGACAACGATGACATCGAAAATACTTTCTCTTCTCACTGATTGCTTGATGCGCTTTGCCGCAGCTCTAAGAATAGAGCCTGAGGCAAGAACCCTTCAGCATCAATTCGAGCAGATAGTATCCACCCACGATGCCATGCTTCGAAGGATATGCCTTGGCTACGCTCATACATCCCAAGATCTTGAAGATTTGTATCAGGACGTGCTCGTCAACATATGGCGCGGACTCTCTTCATTCCGTTCTGATTCATCAGTCCGCACTTGGGTCTACCGCATCGCATTGAATACCTGTGTCTCTACTCTTCGCATCAGGAGCCGACAACCACAATCCACTTCCCTCGATGAGGTGATCACGGTAGCTGATCAATCTCAAGAAAGAAAAGATGCGGTCAAAGACTTGTATGAATGCATAGCCACTCTTAATCCCATCGACAAGGCAATCGTAATGATGTGGCTTGATGAATACTCCTACGACGAGATTGCCGAAACAATAGGCATGAAACGCAATAATGTCGCAACTCGATTGCATCGCGCAAAAGAAAAACTTAAGGAAAAGTATAAAGACTAAACATAAAAGATTAAATCCAGTTGGCGCGCTACTGAATTTTATCTTCAATCAAATCTTTAAAATTAATATTTAAATAGCATGGATAATCTTAAAAAAGACTGGCAGGATACCAATGTGGCTATCCAGACTGAATCAAATTCATATGACAAAATCATCAACGGCAAACGTCACACCGCGCTTGAAAACCTCGCGGAACGCTATCGTAGGTTCTCAAATATCGCACTGGTACTCATCCTGTTGAGTTTTTCATGGATATTCAATCCCGAAATGTTTCCCGATAATCATAGCCTCAGGATTGCTGTAGGTATATCATTCGCTGTCTACGCCTTGATAGCATCCATCATGGATAGATGGCTTTATCAGGGTATTCGGGGTATCGATGTAGTTACGATGCCTGTCTCGGAAGTGATCCATAAGGCTCTTTTCTACCGTAAGCGTCATCTGCAGTTTATCGCTATTCTACTTCCGATAGTATTGTCGATCATTGGGGTCATGGCATGGTCTATGGATAATCTGTATTTCCGCCTTGGTATCGTTGTCGGATTTATTGCCGGAGTTGCCATAGGTCTCCGTCAGCTACTCGCTTTCCTCGCCGACTACCGCGCCATCACCTCCGAAGACTAAAAGGCAAAACTCATCAACACCCCGGCGCTCGTCTCGCTCACTGTGGGCACGAGCGCCGCTTCATGTTTCTTCATATAAGGATGCGTGAAAATCATCGCGCTTGCCGCCCCTATAGCGGCCCCGGCTGCTACATCCCACCAGTGATGCTTCTTGCCATAGACCCGTCCCCAAGCCGTATACGTAGAAAGAGCATATGCCGGTATGCTCCATTTCCATCCATATCTTCTCCCAATGTATGTGGCAGCCGCAAAAGTGACTGCTGAATGTCCCGACGGAAAAGAGTGCGTATTGCTGAAATCCGGCCTGTTTTCCTTTATGGAATATTTCAGTATCAGAGTCGCCCCGGCTGTCGCTGCTGCAGTGAAAACTCCTTCCTTGAGTCCGGTCCAGTCCTTTTCTATCAAAGTCACTGCAAGTGCGGCTGTCGGCAATGCTACAGCTACCACATCGGTTGAAGTTCGTATCCCCTTTTGCGCACTCGAAGGCACAAAATACGTTTCTTCAGCATAGGTGCTGAATGGCATTCCCATAGAGATAAAAATCACTATAGCAACTATCTTTTCCCTAACAGCGGAGATTCCTTTTATGCTAATTATTAGTCTGTTTGTCAGTTTATGTGCAGTCATTTTGCAAATGTCGCTTTAATTTAGTAAATTTGCACTTGATTATTGCCTGAAGTGTCTTATTATAAAGTCACTCCACTATATGTCTATATATTCATGAACGGAATTTTCGACCCTATAGTGTTCCGCACAGTCGAATATGTCATGATCGCACTTGCTGTCATGGTCTTTGCGGGACTTCGCTTCATAACGCCGGGCTACGGTATATTCTACACCCCGAAATGGGGCCCGTCAGTTGGAAATCGCCTTGGATGGGTGATGATGGAGGCTCCTGTCTTCATATGTATGGCTATTTTATGGTCTTGTTCTGATCGCCGCTCCGAAACGGCCTTGATAGCTATGGCTTCTCTCTTTATGCTTCATTATTTCCAGCGTTCTTTCATATTCCCGTTGCTTATCAAGGGAAAGAGCCGTATGCCGCTGTCTATTATCCTTATGGGGTGCGTCTTCAATATAATTAATGCTTACCTTATAGGCGGATGGCTATTCTATGTGTCTCCAATTGACTCATATCCTGCTTCATGGCTTCTGATGCCAAAATTCATTATTGGAACTCTTATTTTCTTCGCAGGTATGGCAATCAACCTGCACTCTGATCATATAATACGCCATCTCCGCAAGCCCGGCGACCATCGCCACTACATTCCAAAAGGTGGAATGTTCCGCTACGTGACTTCTGCCAACTATTTTGGCGAATTTACCGAATGGGTGGGATATGCTGTGCTCACATGGTCGCTCCCCGGAGTGATATTTGCTCTGTGGACTTTCGCAAACCTTGCCCCCCGCGCACGTTCGCTCCATCATCGCTATGTGCAGGAATTCGGCGATGAATTTACTAAACTTAATAGAAAATACATAATACCTTTCATATGGTGACCAGCCACGACAGACTCTTTACTCCTGGGAAAATTGGTCCCGTTGAGCTTCGAAACCGCTCCATTCGTAGCGCAGCATTCGAAGGGATGGGCAAAGACAATAATCCCACCGATATGCTTCGCGACTATCATTGGAGCGTAGCCGAAGGTGGAGTGGGAATGACCACATTGGCTTATGCCGGCATCAACCGCTCAGCGCTTTCGTTCGAGACCCAACTATGGCTTCGCCCTGAGATAGTCGGTTCTCTGCGCGAGATCACCGATGGCATCCACAGCCGTGGAGCAAAGGCTTCCATTCAGATTGGACACTGCGGCAACATGACCCACATTAAGACAGCCGGCGGCATTCCTGTCGGAGCCTCGACAGGATTCAACCTGTATTCCCCCACTATTGTTAGGGGGCTTAAGAAAGATGAACTTAAGCAGATGGCTCGCGACTTTGGCGATGCTGTCCGCACAGCCAGGGATGCAGGATTCGATTGCGTAGAGGTGCATGCCGGGCATGGCTATTTGATATCGCAGTTCCTCTCTCCCTTCACCAACCACCGCCGCGATGAATTTGGTGGCTCTCTTGACTCCCGGATGCGTTTTATGCGGATGTGTATGGAGGAAGTGATGAAAGCCGCTGGAAGCGATATGGGGGTCTTGGTGAAGACCAATATGCGTGATGGCTTTAAAGGGGGACTCGAGATTGATGATTGCCTTAAGGTTGCAAAGGAAATTGAGAATCTTGGTGCCCATGCGATAGTGCTCAGCGGTGGGTTTGTAAGCAAAGCCCCGATGTATGTGATGCGTGGCGAGATGCCAATCTATACCATGACCTACTATATGAAGCTCTGGTGGCTCAAATATGGTGTGCGGATGGTAGGAAAATACATGATACCTAAGGAGCCTTTCAAGCCTCTATATTTTCTCGAAGATGCAAAGGTGTTCCGTAAGGAACTTAACCTGCCGCTTGTCTACGTTGGCGGTGTTGTCGATGGCGATAGCATGGACAAGGCTCTTTCTGAAGGTTTCGAGTTCGTGCAGATGGGCAGGGCTCTCCTCCGCGAACCTGATTTTGTCAATCGTTTGGCGGCAGAGGCTACTCATCACTGCGGATGCGAGCATGTCAACTATTGCATTGCACGCATGTATAGCCGCGAGATGGCATGTCATTGCACTCTGGCCGATCTTCCACCGAAGATTCGTAAGGAAATAGAGCGCATAAAGAGTAGAAATTAATCAATTGATTTAATATAATGCATAAATGTGATTAATGCTTTATTGCTAAAGTTATTGAGGCTTGCAATTATGAATTATGCATTATGAATTATGCATTACGAATTGTGCATTGTGCATTATGAATCATGAATTAGCAGGAAAGTGGGCTGTAGTGACAGGTGCCGATGGAGGCATAGGCATTGAATTCTGCCGTGCCCTTGCGCGTCGTGGTTGTTCACTTGTGATGGTGAGCGTGACTGTCGATCCACTGCGCCATGCAGCTGTCTCTCTTGAAAATGAATTTGGAATCAAGGCTATACCCTTTACTCTCGACCTCACTGATCCGCATGCTGACTCATTGTTGGCAGCTTTTCTTGGCACTAAAGCAGTCGACCCTGATTTTGTCATCAACAATGCCGGCATATTCAGTTTTCGTGAGCTTGCTGACACCTCTGACGCAAAGATCAAATGTTTCATCGACCTCCACGTCCGTGCCACTACTATGTTGTCGCTTTTCTTTGCCCGTAGATTTAAGAATCGCGGTGCCGGGAGAATTCTCAATATGTCATCAATGTCATGTTGGATGCCTATGCCGGGACTTGCCATGTATGCTTCCACAAAGGCATATATTCGTGTCTTCACCCGTGCTCTTCATTATGAGCTTAAAGACTACGGGGCATCTGCCACTGTGGCTGCCCCCGGAGGGATAGCGACTTCTCTTTTTGGCTTGCCCGACAATCTTATGCGTCTTGCAGTAGGATTAGGCGTTGTGGCAAAACCTGATCACTTCGCCGAAAAGGCAGTGAGGGCAATGCTTAAAGGGAAAAAGCAATATATCAACGGGCTTCTCAACCGCCTTGCAATTTTCTTTGTCGGCATCACCCCGACTTGGATTAGAATGCAAGTGAAGCGTCGCCTCCTCGACAAAGGAATTTGCAAATAAATTGGTAGGGACGCACGGCTCGTGCGTCCGCATTAAGGGGATGTGACATTTATGAAAAAAAATTCTCAATTCTCAATTCTCAATTTTCAAATATTTAAGGTGGCTCCGTGCCTTGCCTTCTTGACATCCCTAATCGTCTATTGGCTTACGGTAGACCCCGGTACCTCTTATTGGGATTGCCCTGAATACTTGCTTTCCGCCCTGCGTCTGGAGATAGGTCATCCTCCGGGCAATCCGGGATGGACACTTGCGCATCGTTTTGTGTCATGTTTTTTCTCAGGTCCTGTTCTTCAGGTTCGTGTAGTCAATATGATGGCAGGCCTGTTCACAGCCCTTGCAGTCATGATTCTCTGCTCCATATCCATTTCCTTGATGCGCTGGATATGGCCTTCACGTAGGGATAATATATGGCGATCAGTTGCCATCTCGGTCGCATCGTTTTCAGGTTCTCTTTGCTTTGCTTGGTCTGATTCCCCTTGGTATAGTGCTGTTGAGGCAGAGGTCTATGCCATGTCGCTGTTTCTTTCAGCCCTCACCATATGGATGGCACTTAAATGGGCATTTTCTTTCAGTCGGGGGGCACGCATAAGGTGGCTTGTGGCTCTGATGTATGTCATTGGCTTTTCTTTAGGTGTCCATCAGCTCAATCTCCTTGCCCTTCCTGCCATAGCTATGGTGATGGCTTTCCGGCTGCGGGGAAGGAACAAGGCCGGTTTCCTACGCATTGCGATTGCTTTTATCGTTGGCTGTGCTGTGGTTGCCTTTATTTTAAAAGGTTTGATGCCGGGGTCGGTGGCTTTGGCGGGTTGGACCGACCTCATGGCTGTCAATTCTCTTGGTCTTCCGTATTGGTCGGGGGCAATCGCTTTCTGGAGCGTCTCACTCGTAGTAGTCGTCATGGGTGCAGTAATGAGCGGCGCTCGTTATCGGAAAGTATCGGCTATGTTATGGTGCCTGGCTGCTGTAATGTTAGGTTTCTCTGTATATATCGTTATCCCGATAAGGGCTTGTGCCAATCCCCCGGTCAATGAGGGTAATCCCTCTGATGTGTTTCGTCTTGCCGACTATCTCGATCGTCGGCAATATGGAAAGGCTCCTCTTTTCTACGGGCGCACACCCTATAGCCGGGTGATGCGCCAGGAGCGTGTCTCCGTTGATGGGAATGGCGATACTCTCCGCGACTATTCATGGAATGCCCTTGATGTGAAAGGTCGCGATATACGTCCTATGGTCAGTGACGGCCGGATACCAAACCGTTCGCGATATCTTACTGATGAAGACAAGGCTCTCAATGATAGGATATCTACGGATGGTCTCGGCAAAGGGTATGTCGTGGCCGGTGTGCGGACTGAAGGTCGCTTGACTCCCGAACTCAACATGTGGTTCCCGCGTATCTATGCGTCCTCTCAGAGCGATGTGGCGGCTTACCGCGACTGGACCGGGATGGACTCGGCGAGTATGGTGCAGGTGCGTATCTCCGAGGCCTATGATTCTCTTGGCCGGCCTGTGCCGATGCGCGATGAGGAAGGATATCCTGTTGTGAAGTATGGGTTGCGTCCCTCCTATCTGCAGTCATTTACATATATGGCGGTCTACCAGATTGGCTATATGTATCTACGCTATCTGATGTGGAACTATTCAGGCCGCCAGAACGATGTCCCATCCACCGGAGAGATTGACCATGGCAATTTCATTACCGGCTTCCCGCTCCTCGACGATATGATGCTCGGTCCGCAGTCTGAGCTTCCTCCTGAGTTATGTGCTGACAATCATGGGAGGAATGTATATTGGTGCGTGCCGTTTATCCTTGGAGTCATAGGTGTTGTCTGGCTCTTCAGGGGTTCACGTCATGGACTCCGTACCCTTAGGATGCGGCGCACTGCCTGGGTGTCGCTTGTGCTGTTTCTTATGACAGGAATTGCCATAGTGTTCTATCTCAACCAGTCGCCCGGCGAACCCCGTGAGCGCGACTATTCGTTTATGGGAAGCTTCTGGACTTTTGCGCTTTGGATTGCCTTTGGAATGCTCCTGCTTCTGCGCATCATGCGTCGCCGGTGGGCGAGGGGAGTGGCGCTTTGTATTGTCTGTGCCGTTCCGATATGGATGCTTGCCGAAAACTGGCATGACCATGACCGCAGTCATCGCTCCGCTGCTCTTGATTATGCTTCCAACCTTCTCGAATCGCTTGATGAGGATGCCATTCTCTTTGTAGACGGCGACAACTATATCTTCCCGCTTTGGTTCGCGCAGGAGGTGATGGGTGTGAGGCGCGACGTGACAGTAGTCTGCAATGCCTATCTTGGCAGTGACTGGTATGTATGTCAGCTGATGGTTCCAAGATACGAATATGATGGCCTTAGGATGATGGCCCGTGAGGGAGACATTGCGTTAGGCAACTTTAATCTTGTCCGTTTCCCTGCAGCTTCTTCCGATACTCTTCCTGCCCTTGAGGCTCTACGGATGCTTTATTCCGATTCTTCAGCGACTCCGTCATTCAAAAACCGTTGGTTGTTGATGGGAAAGGATTCCACAGATGGCTGGGTATTCGATATGCTCTCGGTTCCCGGTAAAGGCGCGGGATCCATTGCCGGACTCAGGGAGGTGGCGGAGATCGACATTGTCGCCACGAATGCGGCTTCCCGTTATCCTCGCCCGGTCTATTGGCATCAAAATCTTCAGAAGAATAAATATATAGGATTTTTCCCATATACACGTCAGGCTCTTTTCGCCCGCAAGTTGATGCCGCTGATGCCGGATTCGATGGTGCTCGTCGATGAATCCCTCGACGCTCTTCCGAAATTGAAGTGGGGAGGTATCGATATGTCTCCCTATCCGGGAGTGGATGTGGCTTCGCAGGCAGCCGTTCAGCGCTCCTCGCTGATAAGGCTTGCAGAATCTCTCTCCAATGTCGGTCGCCATGATCAGGCACTTCATGTGGCTAAGTCTGCGTTGATACGTTATCCTTCTCGCATCATTCCATTTACTATCCGCCATCACGTAGACAGCGCCTACTTCGAGGCTCGTCAGTTAGCATGGGTGTTGCGTCGCTCGGGCCTTGCTTTGGCCGATACAGTCGCTGTAGATCTCGCTGACTGTATAGAGAGCGAAGACAGTCTCCGGACAGTTGCCTTCCGGCGTTACCGACAGTCCTTGCCCGCTTGGCGACGCTCTGCCCTCTCTCCCGATTCCCGCAACCACTCCATTTTGCCATGATAAATGTATATGGGACGGCGGTTTCCTAACCGCCGAGTGCTCAAGTATTTGCGATTTTTTTAATATCTATCCCCTTAATCTCAGATTTTTTTATTAATTTTGCATCCGCATCCGCAAGGCAAGTTACTTTGTCATTTCTCGACGACAACGATGACGATGCCAATAACGATGACAACTTAGTATATTCAATTTAGGGGTGCCGAAAGGCTGAGAACAAACCCTCTGAACTTGACCCGGGTAATTCCGGCGTAAGAAAAATTTGAAGACATGAAAAAGACCTTTTCATGGAGTGTGGCCCTGATTTGTGCCTCTACACTCCATGCTTCGGCGGATGATGCCGAAGCCACGTCGCTCGTAGAGAGCCTCGATAGTATTGTAACCCGTCTTGACGCAATCGAAGTCACGGCAAATCGTGCAGGAGTGAAGACTCCGGTGGCTTTCACCAATGTCAATGCCAAGGAAATTGCAAAAGGCAACGACGGACGTGACATCCCCTCCCTTCTCGAAATGACCCCATCCATTATCTCGACAGGCGATGCCGGAGCCGGAATAGGCTACAGCAGCCTCCGTGTGCGAGGTACGGATGGCTCACGTATCAACATCACGGCAAACGGGGTCCCCATCAACGACAGCGAGAGCCACAATGTCTACTGGGTCAATATGCCCGACATCGCTTCCTCACTCAACGACATCCAGATACAGCGTGGCGCCGGCACTTCCACTAATGGGGCAGGAGCCTTCGGGGCATCCATCAATATGCTGACCGACTATCCGGCTACCGAACGCTCCGCGATGGTCTCGGCTTCCTACGGCTCCTTCAACTCAAATCGTGAGACAATAAAGGTCTCTTCAGGTCTGTTCGGTGATCATTGGAGTGTAGACGCGCGATTCAGCCATATAGGTTCCGACGGCTATATAGACAGAGCTTTCTCTCAGCTTTGGAGCTATATGGGGCAGCTTGCATATCGTGCAGATAACACAACCATTCGCCTGCTTGCCTTCGGCGGTAAGGAACGCACATATATGGCATGGGACTATGCCTCCAAGGAGGAGATGGAAGAATATGGTCGCCGCTACAACCCTTGTGGAAAGTATACTGCCTCCGATGGTTCCACTGCATTCTATCCCGATCAGTGTGATAATTTCACCCAGCATCATTTCCAATTGCTCCTTAATCAATATATAGGTCAGTATGTGACTCTTAACGCAACCCTCCATTATACTAAGGGTGACGGCTACTATGACCAGTATAAGACAAAGCGTACGCTTGCCGAATATGGTCTCGACCCCTTCCTTGATGCAGATGGCAATCTCGTAAAGAAATCAGACCTCATACGTCTTAAGTTCAACGACAACGATTTTGGAGGAGGTATGGTCAACGTCCGCTATCAAAAGGATGCTTTGACGCTCGTCGGAGGAGGAGCCGCAAATTGGCACCGTGGCAATCATTTTGGAAAGGTGAAATGGGTACGCAACTTCATCGGAGCTATTGATCCCCTTCAGGAATACTATAGTAATACAGGCCGCAAGTTTGATTCAAACATCTTCATTCGTGGCGATTATTCGTTCGGTTCCGGTTTCTCGGCTTATGCCGACCTTCAATATCGTCATATCGACTATTCAATCCGAGGAGTCAGTGACAATTATGACTGGAACATTGACGGAATGGGAATTCTGGATCTCAAGCGAAAATGGGATTTCTTCAATCCGAAACTTGGTGTGTCCTACAATGCCGGTGCTCATCGCGCGTATGCCTCATGGAGCGTAGCCCATAAAGAACCGACCCGCGACAATTTCACCGATAGCGATCCCGATCATTATCCAGTGGCAGAGCGTATGTTCGACTATGAGGCAGGATACTCTTATGGCACTTCGCTCTTCAACGTGGGGGCAGGGCTTTATTATATGGATTATAAGGACCAATTGGTGGTGACCGGAGAGCTTTCTGACACAGGCAATGCCATCAGTGTAAATGTCCCGAAATCTTACCGTATGGGCATAGAGCTTCAGGGCGCATTGAGACCGGTCGACTGGTTTGACTGGCAGATCAATGCCACACTCTCGCGCAATCGCATCAAGAATTTCACTGAATACATCTATGAGGATGAATGGGCTAATCCTATTGCCATCGATTGTGGCGACACCCCGATAGCCTTCTCTCCTGACTTTATCCTTCACAATGCGTTCAACTTCAATGTCAGGAATTTCGAAGCGTCGTTGATGAGCCGTTATGTGTCAAGCCAATACATGAACAATGCTCGCTCCGAGGAGGCTAAGCTCGACTCATACTTTGTCTCCGACCTCTCCCTTGCCTACACATTCAAGAAAATCTCAGGTATGAAGGAGCTCCGTGTGGGTCTGACTGTCTACAACATCTTCAACGAGAAATACTGCAACAACGGCTATGCCGGTGCCGGCTACTACCTGGAAGACGGCAAACCCGTGATCTACCGCTACGCCGGCTTCGCCGCCCAAGCCACCACCAATCTCCTCGCCACCCTCACCCTTACCTTCTAAATCTTTTATGCATAGGCGGTTTCCTAACCGCCTTGTGCCATCATATGATAATTTCTTCCAATGAATCTGTTTGTTTAGGTGTACGGGCCTTCGGCTCGGCCCCATAAACTCTTAACCTCCTTAACCCCAATGCCAATCGACAAAATCCTCGAAATACTTGGCTTCACAGTAGGCCTCCTCTATCTCTGGTGGGAATACCACGCAGACTGGAAACTCTGGTACGCCTCCATGGTGATGCCGGCCATCTCAATGTGGATCTACTTCAGCAAAGGCATCTACGCCGACTTTGCCATCAACATCTACTACCTTGTCATAGCCATCTACGGCTACATCGTCTGGACCCGCGGCCACAGGAAGGCTGCCAAATCAGACTCATCCGAGATCTCAGGACCCTCCGAGTACTCCGATAGCTCCGACAAAGGCTCAAAACAACTCCCAATTACCAACATCCCCGGAAAAATGCTCGTTGTCTGCGTGGCAGTCTTCCTAGCATTGTGGGCAGGCCTATATCTGATCCTCAACTATCTCACCGACAGCACTGTCCCCATTCCCGATGCCTTCACCACAGCCCTGAGCATAGTAGGAATGTGGATGCTTGCCCGCAAATACCTCCAGCAATGGATAGCCTGGATATTGGTCGATGCCGTCTGCGCCTGCCTCTACTGGTACAAAGGCATCCCCCTCTACGGCATCCTCTACGCCCTCTACACCATCATCGCCTTCTTCGGCTACCGCAAATGGCGCCGCCTCATGCACGCTGAGTAATGTTGTTGGCATCAATCAAGCTTTGATTCAAGACCCTATCACCAACAGCGCCAAGCTGACAAGCAATATCCCAAGATCCACGAGCTTCGTCTTGATATTCTTCTCGTGCAATACAAGCACTCCATAGAAGAAAGGTATCAGCACACTTCCGCGGCGGATCATCGACACAATCGAGATCATCGATCCCGCCTCAGACAGCGAGTAGAAATAAGCTAAGTCCGCTCCTGTCAGGAACACCGAGATTCCTATGATAGCCCACTTCCAGTGGAATGGAGTAGAGCTCTGCTTATGCAGACGGCGTAATATCAGCACCGCCACGCTCATCATAGCAAGCTGATAGAGCGAATACCAGCTCTGCACCATCAGCGGCTCAAAACGGGTCATCAGATACTTGTCGTAAAGAGCACTGACAGCTCCAAGTGCCGTAGCACCCACCGACATCCATAGCCATTTGCTGTGCTTGAAAGAGAATCCCTCCTTAGATCCTACGCGTCCTATCATAAACAGCGAAGCAAAACCAAGCAAGATACCACACCACTGTATGAAATTCAACACTTCTCCGAATATCAATAAAGCACCCACAAGCACCATCACAGGTCGCGATGCATTGATAGGTCCCTGAATCGTCAGCGGAAGATGCTTGATGGCGAAATATCCCAAAATCCATGAAGAAAGCACTAACACAGACTTTGTGGCAATCAGCAGATGCCCGGTCAGTCCCTCTCCAGGCCCCGTTCCTCCATGCGCCAGACACTCCACAAGCACAGGACTCATAAGCAGTGTCCCAAAAAGAGTATTAAACCATAACACTATCGGCACATTGTTGTCTTTCAACGAGATTTTCTTCATCACGTCATAAAATCCCAACCCGACTGCCGATACAAGTGCAAAAATTATCCACATTTTTTATAAAATATTTTGTCAGTTCAAAAATTTACATTACCTTTGCAGTGTATTAGTACGCTATTACACTAAGAATGGAAAATTCTTTCAGTTTTCTGTTACATTTTAGCGTTTTCTTGCGTCTAATACACATAATATATAACAACTGCGATTAGATAGTTATGAATTTTGATATGACATCGGACAACGTAATCCAACTCCGCGACATCAACAAGACATATCCGGGAGTGGTACCGCTTCATGTGCTTAAAGACGTATCTCTCGACATCCACAAGGGTGAGTTGGTGTCGATCATGGGCGCTTCAGGCTCCGGAAAATCCACACTGCTCAATATCCTTGGAATCCTCGACAATTATGACTCAGGCTCCTATCATCTTGATGGGGTATTGATCAAAGACCTCTCTGAAAACCGTGCCGCCGAACTGCGTAACCGGATGATTGGCTTCGTCTTCCAATCGTTCAACCTCATTAACTATAAGAATGCCCTTGAGAATGTGGCTCTACCTCTCTTTTATCAAGGAGTCAGCCGTAAGAAACGCAATGCTCTCGCAATGGAGCAACTTGAGCGTATGGGACTCGCCGACCGCGCCCATCATCTCCCCGGTGAGCTTTCCGGTGGTCAGAAGCAGCGTGTGGCTATCGCACGTGCGCTCGTCACGAAGCCATCCCTGATTCTTGCCGATGAGCCTACCGGTGCCCTCGACTCCAAGACTTCAAAGGAAGTGATGCAAGTCTTCCGCGACCTTAACGACTCAGGCATGACAATCGTCATCGTAACCCATGATCCTACAGTCGGCGCTGCCACCGACCGCATAATCCGCATCGTCGACGGCCGCATCGATTCCAATGACTGAATGTAAAAGATTGGATCCGGTCTTCCCAAAATAATCTGTTTGTTTAGGTGTACGAGCCTTCGGCTCGGCTAAGACCCTCCAACTAAAATTCCACAACTATGTTCGATCTAATAAGAGAAATCTCCCAAACTATAAAAAACAATAAGCTCCGCACCATCCTTACCGGCATTGCGGTAGCCTGGGGCATATTCATGCTCATAGTGCTGTTGGGGGCTGCGCGTGGTGTTGTCAATAGTTACGAAGAAGAATCCTCCAGTTCCAGTGTCAATTCCATACGTCTTTGGAGCGGCACTACCTCCATGCCATATAAGGGATATAAGGATGGCCGTTGGGTACGTCTGAAAGACAACGATATGGAAGCCATATCCGGGGAAGTATCTGCAGTTTCTGACGTTGCCATATCCACTTCGGCATCCGGATTCAATATAGTCGGCCCGAAAGACTACATAAGCGGTGGCTTTGAGGCTGTCTATCCTGATGAAGCCAGGACCCAGAGGATTTTCGACATAAAGGGACGGTTTGTCAACCAGAAAGATATCAACGACCTCCGTCGTGTGATTGTGATAAGTAGCGACAATGCAGCCCTTCTCTTCGGAGATGCCGACAAGGCTCTCGGTCAGGAAGTCAAAGCCATGGACCTCTCTTGGATGGTGGTTGGAGTCTACACCCATAGATGGAGGAAAAGCTCATTTGTTCCATATACTACCTACAAGGCAATTACCGGTGGAGACGGATATGTGGACCAGATGACAGTGCGTGTGGAGGGCATTGCCACCGACACGGAGGCGGAAGAGACTGAGTCGCAGGTCCGGTCGGTCCTTGCCCGTAGGCATGAATTCGATCCTGCAGACTCCAATGCCGTTTGGGTGTGGAATCAATTTGCAAGCTATCTTAAGCAAGGGCAGGCTATGGTATATCTCAATCTTGCCGTATGGGTGATAGGCATACTGACTCTTCTCACCGGCATCGTAGGTGTCAGCAATATAATGTTTGTCTCCGTGCGTGAGCGCGTCCATGAGATTGGTATCCGCCGCGCCATAGGAGCCAAACCCAATAGCATCATAATCCAGATACTGGCCGAGAGCATTGCCATAACTGCTCTCTTCGGCTATATCGGTCTGGTGGCAGGGATGGGTGTGCTCCAGGTGCTTGACTCGCTTTTGGGCGACTCGCAAGGATTCTCTAATCCTACAGTCGACATTTCGATTGCGGTCCAGGTGACTGTGGCTCTCATTGTGGCAGGTGCCATCGCCGGTCTCTTTCCTGCTATCAAGGCAACTAAAGTCAAACCCGTAGAAGCACTTCGTGACGAATGAAAACATCTTTTTTCGATATTGAGAACTGGCGTGAGATTGGTGCCACTCTCGCACGCAACAAGACACGCACATTACTGACGGCTTTCGGCATATTCTGGGGCACTGCTATGCTCGCCATGCTGTTCGGTGGTGCCCAGGGATTTGAAGGAGTAACGCGTCGTAATTTCGCAGGATTCTCCACCAATCTCGGTGC
>JAIDSL010000137.1 GCA_029061255.1 Muribaculaceae bacterium | reverse complement strand
TCGGGGAAGGTGAATTCTGCTATCTCGTAGGTCGCGTGGGCAGTGGCAAGAGTTCGCTTCTTAAGTCTATGTATGCTGAAGTGCCAATCTACTCGGGAGAAAAGGCTGAAGTGATGGGGTATGATCTTATCGGAATCAAGAAAAAGCAAATTCCATATCTGCGAAGAAACATAGGCATCGTATTTCAGGATTTTCAGTTGCTTCAAGATCGATCGGTATACGACAATTTGTCGTTTGTGCTTAAGGCAACCGGATGGAGCAACAAGGCAGAAATGGACCAGCGCATCGAGGATGTGCTGATAGATGTAGGCATGAACCATAAAAGCTATAAGATGCCTCATGAGCTTTCGGGTGGAGAACAGCAACGCATAGTGATAGCAAGGGCTCTACTCAATAATCCAAAACTGATACTTGCTGACGAGCCCACCGGCAATCTTGACCCTCAGACGGGAATAACTATCGTCAGTCTGCTTCATAGTCTTGCTTCAGACGGGCATTCCATACTCATGGCTACCCATAACCTGCAGCTTTGCGATGATTTTCCTGCCCGGGTGTTAAGATGCCGAGACAAGGAACTTGTAGATGAAATCTAAGTCATACGATTCGAAAAAAACGTGTCAAGGTAGATACCTTGGCACGTTTTTTATCATTTGTATATATTTTTAGTGGAATTTACACGATATTTTAATGGTTTAGATTTCTTTATTCAAAAAAAAATGATTAAATTTGCAACAAATTAGGGAAGAAAGACCCCAAATGGGATTTTTCGACTGCTTACCATGAAATGATTATTCATTAGAATTCATATTAAGCTATTTAATTATGGCAGAAAAGAAAGAAAAACTGTTTGACATGTTCCCGCCGGTATCCACCGAAGAATGGATGGCGAAGATCAATGTCGATCTAAAGGGCGCAGACTTCAACAAGAAGCTCGTATGGCGCACCAATGAAGGCTTCAATGTCATGCCTTTCTATCGTAAGGAAGATATCGAAGGTCTTCCATCAGTCGGCTCAATGCCCGGCCAGTATCCATACGTAAGAGGCACCAAAACCAACAATGACTGGCTCATCCGCCAGCAGATCCTTGGCACTGCAGCAGAAGAAATCAATGCAAATGCTAAGCATGCTATCGACAAGGGAGTAGAGTCACTCGGAATCAGCATGCGTGGACTCGAGGCTTCTGACCTTGCTGCCGTGCTCGATGGCATAGACTTGAATAAGGTCGAGGTTAACATCATCTGCTGCCCGCGCAAGGCTGAAGAGATGGCAAAGGCTCTTGTAGAGCTCGTAGAAAAAGCAGGTGCAAAAGATACATTCAAAGGAAGCATAGGTTTCAATCCCTTCAAGCGTCTTCTCAAGCATGGCCTCGAATTCCCGAAAGATCTTAAGGAGACTGCACTTGCCGTATATGAGGCAGTAAAACCTGTAGAGGGTCTTCGTTGCTTTGCTGTAGACAGCTTCCTTCTCAATAATGCAGGAGCATATATCACCCAGGAGCTCGGTTACGCCCTTGCATGGGGAGCAGAATGGATGACCCTCATGACAGAGGCCGGCCTTACTCCCTGCGAAGTGAACAAGCGTATCAAATTCAACATGGGTATCAGCTCGAACTATTTCATGGAACTTGCAAAGTTCCGTGCCGGACGTATGCTTTGGGCTGAAATAGTGAAGGCTTACGGAGCTGACGAGGAGTGCTGCAAGATGGCTGTACACGCTGTGACAAGTGAATTCAACATGACCATCTACGATGCACATGTCAACCTTCTCCGCTCTATGACAGAGACCATGAGCGCAGCACTGGCCGGTGTCGATTCTATCGAGACACTTCCGTTTGACCTCGTATATACAACTCCAGATGAATTCAGCGAGCGCATAGCACGCAATCAGCAGCATCTGCTCCGTGATGAGTCACACCTTGATAAGGTAGTAGACCCCGCTGGCGGCAGCTACTATATCGAGACCCTCACTTGCTCCATCGCAGCACAGGCATGGAAGGTGTTCAATGAAGTCGAAGACAACGGTGGCTTTTATGAGATGCTCAAGAAAGGCGAGATTCAGGCAAAGGTCAACGAAAGCGGCGTGAAGCGTCACCTTGACGTGGCACGCAGAAAAGAAATCCTTCTCGGTACCAACCAGTATCCAAATGTCAACGAAATGGCACTTGACAAGATCAAGAAAGATGGTTGTGCATGTGGCTGCGGTTGTGGAGAAGCAACCGACGGAGCTGTCGAGTATCTCAACTTTGACCGTGCAGCAAGCCAGTTTGAGCAGCTTCGCCTTGATACGGAACGTGCTGCTAACCGTCCGAAAGTATTTATGCTTACTATCGGCAACCTTGCAATGCGTCTTGCTCGTGCTCAGTTCTCAGGCAACTTCTTCGGTTGCGCAGGATATGAGATCATCGACAACAATGGATTTGCAACTGTGAAGGAAGGTGTAGATGCTGCAATTGAGAAGGGTGCAGACGTAGTGGTGCTCTGCTCAAGCGATGATGAATATGCAGAATATGCACCTGAAGCATTCAAGGAGCTCGATGGCCGTGCAATGTTTGTAGTAGCAGGCGCACCGGCATGCATGGAAGAGCTCAAGGCTCAGGGAATCGAGAACTTTATCCACGTACGCGTCAATGTGCTTGATACACTCGTGGACTTCAATGCGAAACTCCTCAAATAATCCGCCAACATGAGACCTAATTTTAAAGAAATAGATATTAATAAGGTAGTGACTCCCGCCGCTGCCGCTCCGGTGGAGAAAGGGGAGGAATGGCTCACTGCGGAACTTATTCCAGTTAAGCCAGTCTATACAAAAGAGGATCTTGAGGGTCTGGAACACCTTGACTATGTAGCAGGTCTTCCTCCATTCCTTCGTGGGCCGTACAGCGGTATGTATCCTATGCGTCCTTGGACAATCCGTCAGTACGCAGGCTTCTCAACAGCAGCAGAATCCAATGCATTCTATCGCCGTAACCTCGCATCCGGCCAGAAAGGTCTTTCTGTAGCATTTGACCTTCCTACTCACCGCGGTTATGATGCAGATCACGAGCGCGTGGTAGGCGACGTAGGCAAAGCAGGCGTTTCCATCTGCTCAATCGAAGACATGAAAGTTCTTTTCGATGGAATTCCATTGGGCAAGATGTCAGTGTCAATGACCATGAATGGTGCAGTGCTCCCGGTTCTTGCCTTCTACATTAATGCAGGTCTTGAGCAGGGAGTGAAACTTGAGGAAATGGCAGGTACTATCCAGAACGACATCCTCAAGGAGTTCATGGTGCGCAACACTTACATCTATCCACCGGCATTCTCCATGAAGATCATTGCCGACATCTTTGAATATACTTCAAAGAACATGCCTAAGTTTAACTCCATCTCAATCTCCGGCTATCATATGCAGGAGGCAGGCGCAACTGCCGACATCGAGCTTGCTTATACTCTTGCTGACGGCCTTGAGTATCTCCGCGCAGGTGTCAATGCAGGCATGGACATCGACTCGTTTGCTCCCCGCTTGAGCTTCTTCTGGGGCATTTCGATGAACTACTTCATGGAAATTGCAAAAATGCGTGCAGCACGTATGCTTTGGGCCCGCATCGTGAAGCAGTTTAATCCGAAGAATCCTAAATCTCTTGCACTCCGTACGCACTCACAGACTTCTGGATGGTCTCTTACAGAGCAGGATCCCTTCAACAACGTAGGTCGTACTTGTGTAGAAGCAATGGGTGCCGTTCTCGGACATACACAGTCGCTTCATACAAACGCTCTTGATGAGGCTATCGCACTTCCAACAGACTTCTCTGCTCGTATCGCACGTAACACACAGATCTATATTCAGGAGGAAACTTACGTCACGAAGCAGGTTGACCCATGGGGTGGCAGCTACTATGTAGAAGCTCTCACAAATGAGATAGCAGAGAAGGCTTGGGCTCACATTGAGGAAATCGAGAAACTCGGTGGTATGGCCAAGGCAATCGAGACCGGTCTGCCAAAGATGAAGATCGAAGAGGCTGCCGCACGCACTCAGGCCCGTATCGACTCCGGCAAGCAGGCTATCATCGGTATCAACAAATACCGCCTTGATCATGAGGATCCTATTGATATCCTTGAGATTGACAACACTGAGGTTCGCAACGAACAGTGTGGCCGTCTTGAAGAGCTCCGTAAGAACCGTGACGAGGCTGCAGTGCAGAAGGCGCTTGCAGACATCACAGAGGCAGTCAAGGATCCGAGCAAGGGTAACCTACTTGACCTTGCGGTGAAAGCAGCCGGACTCCGTGCATCTCTCGGTGAAATATCAGATGCATGCGAAGCTGTAGTAGGACGATATAAAGCAATCATCAAAACTATTTCAGGCGTGTATTCAAGCGAAGAAAAGGGTGATCCTGAATTTGAGGAAGCCCGTAAGGCAGTGGCTGATTTCGCAAAACGCGAAGGTCGCCAGCCCCGTATCATGATCGCAAAGATGGGTCAGGATGGTCACGACCGTGGCGCTAAGGTGGTAGCAACCGGCTATGCAGACTGTGGCTTTGACGTAGATATGGGTCCTCTCTTCCAGACCCCTGCTGAGGCAGCTCGCCAGGCTGTAGAGAATGACGTTCATATCCTCGGTGTAAGCTCACTTGCTGCAGGCCACAAGACACTTGTACCACAGGTGATCGAAGAGCTTAAGAAGCTTGGACGTGAGGATATCCTCGTCACTGCAGGTGGCGTAATTCCTGCTCAGGACTACGACTTCCTCTACAATGCAGGCGTAGCAGCTATCTTTGGCCCCGGCACACGCATCCCGAAGAGCGCAATCGAAATGATTCGCCTCCTCAACGAGCAGACAGCTGAGTAATCATAAATCATAAATATTGCTTGGGCAGATACCATTTTAATGGTGTCTGCTCTTGTTTTTATACTTTATCTCCTGTTTTTTTGTTATATCTATGTGAGATATTCTCCTTACAATAAGATATGGTAAAAAATACACTTAAAATAGGCTGTAGGTTTGTTCTTGGCTCTTTGGTATTCATGTGCGGAATACCTATGGCCAAAGGAGACTTGTTGCGTGAAGGGCGCGAGGCATTTATGAATTATGATTTTGAACTCGCATCGGAAAAATATGAGAAGTATGCCAAGACCATGAGGAAAGGGCAGAACGCTCCAGATGAAGAACTTCTTGAAACCTATATGCGACAATTGGAAATAGCAGAGAATTCGCTCGATAATGTTCAAAAAATAGAAATTATCGATAGAATTGATGTGCCAGTTTCTGATTTCGTCAAGCATATAAAGCTTCCGATATCCGGGGGTAAAGTGCTTGATCCGGATGTCTCTATTCTTCGAAAACGACACAATCAGTCGGATTTCGCGTATTCCTCTGAGTCTGGTGATGTCATGATGTGGTCAGAGAAAGATGAGGATCATAGGGAAGTGATCATGCAGAGTGAGCAGCTGATGGATGGATCATGGGAAGTGCCTGTAAGTGTTGGAACAATTCTTAACGAAGGTGGAAATGCCCGAAATCCATTTCTGCTGACAGATGGAGTGACACTTTATTTTTCAGGCGACGGCGAGGGTAGCATGGGTGGATATGATCTTTTTGTAGCCACGAAGGATCCAGCCACCGGGGAATTTCGCCAGCCAATAGGGTTGGGGTATCCTTTTAACTCACCTTATAATGAGTATATGATAGCTATTGATGAAGAAAACGGTATCGGCTGGTGGGTCACTGATCGAAATCGTCTTGAAGATCAATTGACTATTTATGTGTTCAAGACCAATGAAGTGCGCAAGAATTACAATCCTGATGAAGAAGATGACATCATCTCATTGGCAAGAATAGACGATATAAGTGTAACTCAAAATCCCGAGACAGACTATTCTGCCATAATAAAGGAAATCAACAAGAGAAGCAATCTGGATAATAAGGAATCTGGCTCTTCATTTATTTTCCCCATGCAAGGAGGAAAAGTGATGAGAAGGATTTCCGATTTCAAGTCTAACTCAGCCAGATCAAATATGCAGCAGTATCTGCAGGCACTTGAGGAACACAAGGCACTTGAAAACAAACTTTCTGACCTAAGGAAACGCTATCATCAGACTGATAAGAAAAAAGGATCGGCAACTTCACTCAAAAATCAGATTCTTGAGTTGGAAAAGCAGAGGGATTGGCAGAATGAGCGACTCCTGAAAATGCGCAATACCATTATTACAGCAGAGACAAAAGATTAAGGATTCAACTTTCGCTTGCGAAAGTTGAGGATTATAAGGTTAATGGTTAAAAAGTTATCATAGAAATATGAAAAATTATCATAGCCACACTGAGTTTTGCGATGGAAGAGCAAGCATGGCAGAAATAGCCATAGCAGCTTACGATGCAGGATTCAAGGTGTGGGGTATATCACCTCACAGTCCTATCTGCTGCCCATCTGGAGCTAATATGAAGGCTGAGGATGTGGACAAGTACATAAAAGAGTCTAAGCGCCTTAAGGAAGAGTATAGAGATAAGATGACTATCTTGACGGGTATGGAGATTGATTACGTATCCTCGGTGTTTGGCCCGCAAATAGAATATTTCCGTTCTCTTCCGCTTGACTATCGGATTGGATCTGTGCATTTCGTAAGGACCCGCGAAGGAAAGCCAGTTGATGTAGATGGTCCGGCCGAAAGATTCTTAAAGTATCTTGCGACAGAATATGAAGGAGACTTACGTTATGTGGCGGAGACATATTTCGCGATGGAGCTTGAGATGCTTGAAGCCGGGGGCTTTGACATTATCGGGCATCTTGACAAAATAGGAGATAACGGAAGTCATGCCATGGCTGATCTTGAAGACCAAGCTTGGTATGCAGAATTGGTGGAGAGGGTAATAGCCAAGGCTGTTGAAAAAGGAGTCATAATTGAAATTAACACAAAGAAATTCGACACAGGCCATAGATTTTTTCCGGCTGAAAGATGGTGGCCACTCCTCAAGAAATATAATGCAAAGATCGTATTAAGTACTGATGCTCACTATCCAGATAAAGTTGATGCCGGTTACAATGCCGCTATTCAACGCTTGCAACTTGCCGGCATGGAGACTCAACTTAATGAACTACCATAAATATTCTTATAGAAAAAACGCTTTGGATTTGTAAAAATACATTCCAAAGCGCTTATTTATATTACAAGGAGGGACACTATTCTTCGTCTTTTGATTCTGTGACTTTTGGGAGTGTCAGATGGAGGAAGAGCCAGCCGAGGAATCCGGCAAGGAAGGATCCGATAAGAATACCCAATTTGGCATTATTGAGAATTTGCGAGAGGTAAACGTCTTCACCAAATGTAAGGTTGGCTATGAAGAGTGAAACTGTAAAACCGATACCTCCAAGAACAGAGACTGCTGCCAACTGAGACCAAGTGCTTCCTTCAGGCATTGGAGCTAACTTTGCCTTTATGCAAGCCCAACTGAATGCAAAGATGCCAATGAATTTGCCAAGTACCAGACCTGCAATGATTGCAATAGACACACCAGAGAATATATCAGCCACATTCACATCTCCAAGCCATATGCCTGCATTGGCAAAAGCGAAAAGAGGCACGACAATGAAGTTTACGATGGGATGGAGAGAGTCCTCAAGGTCCTGAAGCGGGGAGATGACCTTATCAGAAGCAGACTCTATCTCCTTAAGCCAGTTTGTCTGTTCCTTGGTCAGAATGCCGCGGCGATCAAGCTTTTCCTCATCCTCCTTTGAGAAATGACCAATGGACTGGCGAATGGCTTTAATATACTTTTTAGGAGCATAGACAGGCTTTGCAGGAACGCAAAAAGCAACGAGAACACCTGCAATGGTCGGGTGCACGCCAGACTGGAGAAAAAGGAACCAGACGAAAATACCTATGGTGACGTAGAATGTCTTGTAATGTACTCCATAGATACCTCCTGCTATAAGCACAGCAAGCAAACCGGCTGCCCAAAGGAGAGAAACATAGTCGATATGTCCGGAATAGAAAATGGCAATCACCAATATTCCACCTATATCATCTACCACTGCAAGAGTAGTCAGGAATATTTTCAAACCAATAGGTACGCGCTTGCCAAGCATAGCAAGCACTCCGAGAGAAAATGCTATATCGGTGGCCATCGGTATTGCGGCACCTTGCGCGTAATCGGTTCCATGTCCAAGAAGGAAGAAGATACCTACAGGAACTATCATGCCTCCTATTGCTGCCACAATCGGGAGAAGAGCCTGACGGAAAGAGGAGAGTTCCCCTTCAAGTACCTCCCGCTTGATCTCGAGACCTACGGAAAAGAAGAAAACCGCCATCAACGCATCGTTGATGAAATCCATAATAGACATTGGATGACCGTGATGGCTGAAAAGATTGAAAGATCCAACTCGCAGAGCGATAGTATGAGTCCAGAGCCCGTTGTAGAAATCGTGAAGGAACGGAAGATTGACCACAATAAGGGCGAGTGCTGTTGCTGCCATAAGCACAGTTCCGCCATTGGTGTGATTCTTTATAGTCTTTTGAGCGATGAAGAATACGTTTGCCATAGTATAAATGTTAAAAGATTTAAAATACTAACAATCATTGTTAGAAAATGGTTGAATTTAACAATTAAGTTTGGTTTTATTAAAGAAAAAATAGGATAAATTCAATAATTTTTATTAATTTTGCACTCAAATCCGAATTGTGTGCATTATGGCATACAGTCAAAATGCAAAGCAAAAGGATTGCCAAAACAGGATAGTGACGGATACTTTTGGACTTAACGATAATTATTTATAAACATAATATTGCAAAATTATGAGTTTAAATATCATTGTGCTTGCAAAGCAGGTACCTGATACGAGAAACGTCGGTAAAGATGCGATGAAGGAAGACGGCACTGTAAACCGTGCGGCACTCCCTGCCATCTTTAACCCCGAAGATCTCAATGCTCTTGAGCAGGCTCTCCGCCTCAAGGACATGTATCCCGGCACAAAAGTGACTATCCTGACCATGGGTCCGGCTCGCGCAGCGGAAATCATCCGTGAAGGTCTATATCGCGGTGCTGATAATGGAGTTGTGCTTTCCGACCGTGCTTTTGCCGGATCTGACACTCTTGCAACTTCTTACGCACTCAGCGCAGCAATTAAGAAACTCGGCAACTATGACCTGATCATTGGTGGCAGGCAGGCTATTGACGGCGATACCGCACAGGTAGGACCGCAAGTGGCAGAAAAACTTGGACTCCCCACAGTGACATATGCAGAGGAAATCATCGATGCAGAAGGAGGAAAAGTGACAGTAAAACGTCGTATTGAATCCGGTGTCGAAACAGTTAAAGCTCCGCTGCCTCTCGTAGTGACAGTGAACGGAAGTGCTGCAGATTGCCGTCCGAGAAACGCAAAATGCCTTCAGAAATACAAATATGCTGCTGTTCCATCGGAGGTTGCCAATGATGAAAAGAAGAAGGAACTCATCGAAAAACGTCCTTATCTCAATATAGGAGAGTGGAATGCAGCTTACGTTGATGCAGACCTCGCACAGTGTGGCCTCGCAGGTAGCCCGACAAAGGTGAAGAGCATCGAGAACGTTGTCTTCACGGCTAAGGAAGCCCGCAAGATTGAAAACACAGATGAAGCTATCGAAGACTTGATAAAAGAATTATTCGCTAACCATACAATCGGCTAATATAATATAATTATGGCAGACAAGAACAATCTCATCGTATATCTTGAATACGAAGACGGCAAGGTCGCTGATGTGAGCCTTGAGCTCCTCACAAAAGGTCGCCAGTTGGCCGATAAGTTAGGTATCAAGCTCGAAGCAGTAGTAGCAGGCGACAACCTGAAGGATATAGAAAAGCAGGTGATGCCTTATGGCGTAGACACGCTATATAAGGTTCAGGACAAACGTCTATACCCTTATACCTCACTTCCTCACAGCTCAATCTTGATCAACCTATTCAAGGAAATCGAGCCACGCATCGCATTTATGGGTGCAACATCAATAGGTCGTGACCTTGGTCCCCGTGTGTCGAGTGCACTCCACAGTGGTTTGACTGCAGACTGCACTTCCCTTGAAATCGGTGACTATACTGATGCAAAGACAGGTAAGGAATACAAGGACCTCCTCTATCAAATTCGTCCGGCCTTCGGCGGCAACATCGTAGCAACTATCGTGAATCCTGATTGCCGTCCGCAGATGGCAACAGTCCGTGAGGGTGTGATGAAAAAAGAAGTCCGTGACTCCAACTATACAGGAAAGGTGGTAGACCTTGACGTAAATAAGTATACAGACAACACTGACTTTGTTGTCGATATTATTGATCGCCATGTTGAGAAGTCGAAAGTAAATCTTAAGGGAAGCCCAATTATTGTAGCTGGAGGTTACGGTGTGGGTTCAAAAGAAAACTTTGATCTTCTTCAGCAGCTTGCTGACGTGCTTGGAGCAGAAGTTGGTGCGAGCCGTGCAGCAGTTGATGCCGGCTGGGTAGATCATGACCGCCAGATTGGTCAGACCGGTGTAACCGTACGTCCGAAACTCTATATAGCATGTGGTATCTCAGGCCAGATCCAGCACATTGCAGGCATGCAGGATTCAAGCCTAATAATTTCCATCAACTCAGATCCGGATGCTCCGATCAATGCTATTGCGGACATTGTGATCACAGGGAAGATGGAAGACGTAGTGCCCAAGTTAATCAAGTATTACAAAAAGAACTCGAAATAAGCCATGGCTAATTTTTATACAGACAATCCGAATCTTAAATCCCATCTTCAGCATCCCTTGATGAAGAAGATCGTGGAACTAAAGGAAAGAAACTTCGCTGATGCGGAGAAATATGATTATGCTCCCCTCGACTTTGACGATGCCATGGACTCCTATGACAAGGTGCTCGAAGTTGTTGGTGAGATTTGTGGTGACGTAATCGCAGAAAATGCTGAGGAAGTGGACCACACCGGTCCACGCGTAGAGAACAACCGTGTGATCTATGCTGAAGGCACTAAGAAAAACCTTGAGGCTTGCCGCAAGGCAGGTCTTATGGGAATGTCGATGCCTCGTAGGCTTGGTGGACTCAACTTCCCGATCACTCCTTATATTATGGCCGCTGATATAGTAAGCCGTGCTGATGCAGGCTTCGAAAACCTCTGGGGCCTTCAGGACTGCGCTGAAACCATCTATGAATTTGCTGATGACGACCAGAAGGAACGTTATATTAAAAGAGTATGTGAGGGAGAGACAATGAGTATGGACCTTACAGAACCTGATGCAGGCTCCGACCTTCAGAGCGTGATGCTTAAGGCAACTCAAAAAGAAGATGGCAGCTGGGTTCTCAATGGTGTGAAGCGTTTTATCACCAATGGCGACTCAGACATTCACCTCGTGCTTGCCCGCTCTGAAGAGGGCACTAAAGATGGACGTGGTCTTTCTATGTTTATCTACGACAAGCGTAACGGTGGAGTGAATGTACGCCGTATCGAAAACAAGATGGGTATCAAGGGTAGCCCTACATGTGAGCTTGTATATAAGGATGCTCCGGCTGAACTCTGTGGCAGCCGTAAACTTGGTCTTATCAAATACGTGATGGCTCTTATGAACGGTGCCCGTCTTGGTATCGCTGCGCAGAGTGTAGGAATATCCGAGGCTGCTTACCGTGAGGCTCTTGACTATGCAAAAGATCGCAAGCAGTTTGGCAAGGCAATCATCGAATTCCCGGCAGTAGCTGAAATCCTGAGTGTTATGAAGGCTAAGCTTGACGCAAGCCGAGCACTTCTTTATGCTTGCGCCCGCTTTGTAGATATCTACAAGATTTATGACGATATCGCTAAAGAGCGTCCTCTTACTAAAGAAGAGAAGCTTGAAGCCAAAGCATATAGCAAACTTGCTGATGCATTCACTCCTCTTGCAAAGGGTATGGGATCAGAATTCTGCAACCAGAACACTTACGACTGTATTCAGATCCATGGTGGCAGCGGCTTCATGAAAGACTATAAGTGTGAACGCCTTTATAGGGATGCACGCATCACAAGCATTTACGAAGGAACAACTCAGCTTCAGGTAGTGGCTGCTATCCGCCACGTCACAACCGGAACATATCTCAACTTCATCAAGGATGCTTTGAATGCTGAGGTATCCGAAAAGCATGCAGGAGTAAAGAAACTTCTTGATGAAATGTGCGAGCAGTATGAGGCTGCAGTCAAGAGTGTCGTTGAAGTGAAGGATCAGACATATACTGACTTTATGGCACGTAGACTCGTGGAGATGGCAGGACACACTGTGATGGGATGCCTTCTTCTTGAAGAGGCCGGTCGCGATGAGGCATTCGACAAGTCGCTGGAAGTGTATGTGAAGTATGGTCAGGCCGAATGCACTAAGCATGCAGATTTTATCTCGAACTTCAAACCTGAAGAAATGAGTGCATATACTTATTGATTTTTAATAAATTAATATATATTAAGGCAGTGGCAATATAATCTATTGCCACTGTCTTTTTTTATGTAAAAATGTCTTACAAATACCAGGCGGAATAAAAATATACAAAAATAAAGAACTTTTATAGTACTATGTATTGCATAGTACTATAATTTTTATTAACTTTGCAGAGTGAATAAGATACGATAGGTAAAAACAAATAGAAATGAACATAGACAATGCAAAATCTCAGATGAGAAAGGGGATGCTGGAGTATTGTGTGATGCTTCTGTTGCGCAAAGAAGCATGCTATACAAGCGACATAATCTCGCGACTTAAAGAGGCAGAGTTGATAGTTGTGGAGGGGACGCTCTACCCGCTATTGACCCGCTTGAAAAAAGATGGCCTCTTAAGTTACGAATGGAGAGAATCAACGCAAGGTCCACCAAGAAAATACTATCTACTGACTAATGAAGGAGAAGAATTTTTAAGACAACTCGACGATGTATGGTGTGGGCTCGCAAAATCAATCAACATCATTAAATCATTAAACATAGCTGATTAAATTATGAAGAAGAACATAACCGTAAATATATTTGGCTCTCTATATCCAATGGATGAAGATGCCTATGCAATGCTCAATGCTTACATAGTAAATATGAGAGATTATTTCTCTCGCCAACCGGATGGGAAAGAAATAGCGGACGATATCGAAGGAAGAGTTGCAGAGCTTATGTCGGAGCTACGCCAGAATGGAACCGAAGCAATCAGTATTGAACATATTGAGGAAATCATCAACAGGGTTGGAAAACCTGAACAATTCGTTGAAGAGGATGACGAAACGGTTATCAAGGATATTCCGCCGATTCCTTCATCTGCTCCCAAGAAAAAACTATTCAGGGATCCAGAACATAAGGTATTAGGTGGGGTATTCTCCGGGTTGGGATGCTATCTTGGTGTGAATCCTCTATGGCTTCGCCTGGCATATATCGTTATAATATTTTGGTTGTCATTGATCATTAATATAACATTGCCTATCATTCTACTCTTGATATGCTCATATTTCGTTTGCTGGGGGTCAATACCGTTGGCTGCTAATCCGGCAGAACGTCTGCAGATGAAGGGAGAGCCTGTCAATCTGTCGAATATGTGTGATGAGTTTTTGACATCCACTAAAGAGATGATCTCTCGCCAATCCGAGTTTAACAAAGATGGAAGACTAACTGCCGGTGTCGTTACGGTATTGAAATGGTGTGTTTATGCCATAGGAATTCTTGTGATAACAGCTTGCATTGCTGGTTTCATCGGTATACTGATATCTATAATTTTCGCAATATCCGCTCCATGGGGAAATCTACAAGGAATCGTAAGAGAAGATTTTGAGCCTTTAATCATAATTACCGAGTGCAATCCTACATGGCTGATTTGGGCATCGGCGATCAGCATAATAGTTTTATTAGTGATAAGTCTATATCTTTTATCACATTTCACTTTGCGGATACTTGGCAGAGTACGGCCGCTTAGCAATACTCTTCGTGGAATAAGTCTTGCATTATGGCTTATTGCTCTCGTATTTTGTGCAGTTTCAATCACTAAGGTTATCTATAATATTAATTACCATTATATCCCAAAACATAAGGTGGAAATGGAAAAATCAAGGCAGGAAACCATAGCAGAGAGGAAAGAAAAGCAAGCATCCCAACTTGCAGAAGCCGGATGGATTGTAGTTAAAGATAACAATATTCAAAATTATACCAATAAGGGAGAACATTTCTCCGGAGATAGAGGATTGACATATATAGATGCAGGAATGGAACATGATGGATTTGGGATGGAGTTTGAAGTGGAACGAATTCAAAAAGTAGCTCCGGGAACTTATCGTCTTGAAAGCAAAGGAAGAGCCAACGGCAACGGTGCAGAGATTTTTGCAATTACCGGCAATGGAACCAAATATTCCGAACCAATTTCAGTATGTGGGAATAAGGGGGGAGGAATATGGAAAAATGCGGAGATCGCACTGAAAAATGATACTGCCAAAATTCTTCCGAACCGTCATTATCTTGACAAGCTAACTAAAGTGAATCAATCTCAGGGTTTTGGTTGGTCGGATGTCATAATCGACAATATAACTGTAGGACAAGACAGCATCATCAGATTTGGAGTGACGAATGTTTCTCCCTCTCACACATGGGATGGAACATGGCTATCTGCTACTTCTTTCGAATTGGTAAAAAAGTAAGTTATCACACTTCAAGGCAAGAATCTTGACTGTGGTGGATATATTCTTAGGCTTCTATATTGACCGGATAGAAGAAAATCTCAGAAATGAATTGAAATAATGACAGCAATCCTAATCCTACGATAGTCGGGTTAGGATTTTTTTTATGTTATAGGGCATAAGACTTGAAATAATAGGATTTTTTTTGTATATTTGCAACATAGAAAGCAACCTATCAATGGTTGCGGACTTATAAACCTATCAAAATGACCTAATACATGAAAATAAAGAAACTTCTATTGGGTGATGAAGCCTTTGCGTTGGGAGCAATAAATGCAGGCCTTAGCGGTGCATACGGATATCCCGGCACACCTTCCACTGAAATAATGGAATTCATACAGGCTAATCCTACCGCTAAGGAAAGAGGAATACATTCCCATTGGTCGAGCAATGAAAAGACTGCATATGAAGAGGCGTTGGGGATGTCATATGCTGGTAAACGGTCGATTGTTACTATGAAGCATGTCGGGCTCAACGCCAGTGCAGACGCATTTGTGAATTCCGGAATGACAGGAGCCAACGGAGGCATGTTGGTGGCTGTTGCCGATGATCCTTCGATGCATTCTTCCCAAAACGAACAGGACTCAAGATTTTATGGAGAATTCGCCTTCATACCTGTACTGGAACCAACTAACCAACAGGAAGCGTATGACATGGCTGACTATGGCTTCAAGCTATCTGAGAAGTTTGAAATTCCTGTGATGGTGAGATTTGTCACCCGACTCAGCCACTCAAGAGCGACAGTAGAAGCTGACATGGAAGCAAAAGCCGAAAATGAAATTCATTTTCCTAACGACGGCAGAAGATGGGTGCTTATGCCGGGCAACTCGAGAGTCAGGTATAAAGAGTTGATAAAAATATATGAAAAGATTGAAAAAGAATCGGATGAATCTCCCTACAATGTCTATACTCCGGGAAAAGACCATAGCCTTGGAATAATAGTAAGTGGAATAGCATCTAATTACATCAATGAACTTTTTCCAGATGGATGTCCTTACCCGACAGTGAAGGTTTCTCAGTATCCGCTTCCATTAGGATTGATAAAGAGACTTTCTAATGAATGCAAGGAGCTATTGATAGTAGAGGAAGGGCAACCCTTCATTGAGAAAAAACTACGTGGACTTATAGAATCTACAAAAAAGATCTACGGAAAACTTGATGGAACTTTAATCCGCACCGGCGAATTAAATCCGGATAGAGTGATGGAATGCCTGATAAAGATCAAGCCGGAACTTGACGCAATAAAAGCTGGGGAAATCAGAGAAGCCTGTGACATCACTGTGGCTCGACCGCCATCTCTATGCAAGGGATGCGGACACAGAGACGTGTACCAGGCCCTAAACGACGTTCTTGGCGGCTATAAAGATGCGCGTGTCTTTGGGGATATTGGGTGCTACACATTGGGCTATCTTGCTCCTTTTAAAGCATTGCATACAGTCCTGGACATGGGAGCCTCAATCACAATGGCAAAAGGGGCTTCAGAAGCCGGAGTCCACCCTGCAGTGGCGGTGATTGGAGATTCAACCTTTACTCACTCAGGATTGTCTGGTCTTCTTGATGCTGTGAATGAAGACAGTAACATCCTTGTGATAATATCGGATAATCTCACTACTGGAATGACCGGAGGGCAGGACTCACAAGGGACGGGCAAGATAGAGGAAATATGCCTTGGACTTGGCGTCAATGCCGACCATTTACACACCATAGATTCTCTTCCAAAGAATCATAATGAGATGGTCAGTCTATTTAAGCAGGCGATAGAACATAAAGGTCTGTCAGTAGTGGTGTCACGTAGGGAATGCATTCAAACCGCCCGACGACATGGAGCCCACAGAGGACCGAAGACTACTGCATAATGATGAGAGTAATAACAAGTATAATAAACTGCTTTCAATACAAAACCCTATGAAAACAGATATAGTACTTGCCGGTGTCGGCGGACAAGGAATTCTCAGTGTAGCCACTATTCTTGGTGTGGCTGCTCTTAAAGAGGGACTGAATATAAAGCAAGCAGAAGTGCATGGAATGAGCCAAAGAGGTGGAGATGTGCAATCAACATTAAGAATATCATCGTCGCCTATACATTCGGACCTTATACCTTCCGGTAAAGCGGACCTGATAGTCAGCCTTGAACCAATGGAAGCACTTCGATATCTTCCGTTGCTTTCTCCGGAAGGATGGATTGTGACATCTTCAGCACCATTTATCAATATTCCAAATTACCCAGATCTTGAGGAAATTGAATCGGAACTCAAAAAGACCGGTAATGTGATATCCTTTGATATGGAAACCATGGCAAAGGATATAGCTTCTCCAAGGTCGAGCAATATGGTACTGCTTGGAGCAGCTTCACACTTCATTGAGATCAGTTCTGATAAAATTGAAGATGCAATAAGAAGTGTATTTTCTTCAAAAGGAGAGGCAATAGTAGAGTCAAATCTAAAGGCGTTTCGCGCCGGACGCGAACAAGCAGACTCATTCATAGCAAAGTAACATTCTTAATGCTTTAGTTATGTTTCCAATATCACAAGAAATATTGACAAAGACAGCTTCCGAACTCGGAATCATTGATATATCCACTGCCACAATAAGACAGATTGTGGCACTGTCCACAGCACTTGAAAAGGAAGCCGATGAGAAATTTGTTCATCTCGAACTTGGAAATCCCGGCTTGCCTGCTTCTTCTATTGGCATCGAAGCGGAAGTAGATGCATTGCGTGCCGGGGTAGGAAATAAATATCCTGCCATCAATGGAATACCGGAATTAAAGAAAGCTGGCGCTCGATTCGTGAAGGCATTCATGGATATTGACATACCGGAAAAGGCTATCGTGCCAACAGTAGGATCAATGCAAGCAAGTTTCACATTGCAGCTTCTTCTCAGCCAGCGCATTCCGGGACGTGATACCATACTCTTCTTCAATCCGGGATTCCCTGCGCAAAGACATCAGGCCAAGGTTCTCGGTCTCGGTATCGAGCAATTTGACATTTACAATTTCAGAGGCGCAGCTTTGGAAGCCAAACTTGAAGAGAAATTATCAGATGGGAAAGTCACTGCTATGCTTTTCTCAAATCCGAACAATCCTTCGTGGATCAATCTGACAGAGGAGGAACTTGAGATTATTGGCCGTATGGCTACAAAGCATGACGTGATTGTGATAGAAGACCTCGCGTATCTTGGAATGGACTTCCGAACAGATTTCAGTCATCCATTTAAAGCTCCGTTTATTCCTACTGTTGGGAAATATACCGATAATTTCATTATGCTCGTTTCAGGCTCAAAGATATTCAGTTATGCCGGACAGCGCATAGCCATTGCAGCGATGAGCAAATACGTCTATGAGCGACAATATGAATTCTTCACTAAGTTTTATGAAATGCCGGCATTTGGAGATGCTTACATATTTGGAGTGCTTTACACGGCAAGCTCAGGCACTACGCATTCTGCCCAGTATGCCTTATCAGCCATGATGAATGCGGCATGTGACGGAACACTTGATTTTGTAAAAGACACTTCAGAATATGGAAGAAGAGCAGAGATAATGAAGAAATGTTTCTGTGATAACGGATTCCATATAGTTTATGACATGGATGGAAAGACTCCAATATCAGATGGTTTTTTCTTTACTGTTGGCTATCGTGATTTGGATGGGAAGACACTCCAAACCGAACTACTAAGGCATGGAGTGTCGGCTATAACTCTTGAATCTACAGGATCAGAACAAGAAGGAGTAAGAATTTGCGTATCAACGCTCTCAAAGAAAGAGGATTTTGACATTTTGACCCAACGATTAAAAGCATTTAAGAATGAACATTAACCCTCGATGCATGACTGCAGAAGAAGCAGTGATGCTGATAGAAAATGGCGATCACGTGTATA
This sequence comes from Muribaculaceae bacterium, assembly GCA_029061255.1. GTDB lineage: Bacteria > Bacteroidota > Bacteroidia > Bacteroidales > Muribaculaceae > Lepagella. Next base: position 26,256 of record JAIDSL010000137.1, on the reverse strand, counting down.
TTCAAGGCAGCACTTCCACACCGGAAGTGCTTTGTCGCGCTTTGGCTGAAAGAGGAAATGAGCTAAAAGATGTGACTCTTTATTCAGCTTTTGCTGTTTGCAAAGGTGAGGCACCATATTGCAAAAAAGAATATTTAGATGCTTTCAATGTAGAGAGCTTTTTTGTATCCAATGGAGTTAGGCGTTGGATACAAGAAGGGAACGGAAGCACAATTCCTCGCTTCTTGGGTGAAGTCCCCGCGCTGATGCGCGATGGCACTTGCCGAGTCGACGTAGCCCTTCTCAATTGCTCTATGCCTAATGAAGAAGGCTTTGTAAGCTTTGGGGTTTCTGCGGATTTGGCAACGGCCGCAGTGGAGTGTGCAGATAGGGTCATAGCTCAGATAAATCCTCATATGCCGTTCAGTTATGGAGATCCCTTGATCCATATTGACAAGCTCTCGGCGGCAGTGATGGTAGATGAGCCATTGGTGGAAGTCCCTACAGCTATTCCGACAGAAGATGAAATCAAAATAGGGAATTTTATAGCTGAATTGATTCCGGATGGAGCAACTTTCCAGATTGGAGTGGGAGGAATACCGAATGCTGTGATTCGTGCACTCCAAGACCATAAGCATCTTGGATTGCATACAGAAGCCATGACTGATGGAGTGCTTCCTCTTCTTGAAAAGGGAATAATCGACAACAGCCTGAAGAAAGTGATGCCCGGCAAGTCGGTAGCTTCACTTGCACTTGGTTCAAAAAGACTTTATGACTATATGGACGGGAACCCGGACATAATCTTTAAGGATGTGGCATGGACCAACAACCCATATATCATAGCCCAGAATCCAAAAGTAGTCAGTATCAATTCTTGCCTTGAGATTGATCTTACGGGACAGGTATGTGCAGACTCCATTGGCGAGAAAATCTTCTCAGGAATCGGAGGTCAGCATGACTTCGTCTATGGGTCGCAGCTATCAGATGGAGGAATATCTTTCCTTGCCATGCTTTCCAAGACAGCTAAGGGTGTCAACAAGATTAAGCCTGTATTGACAGAGGGGGCCGGAGTGGTGACAACGCGCTTTCAGACCAATTATATAGTGACTGAATATGGAGCTGTCGACCTTCGAGGCAAGGACCTGGCACAAAGAGCAAAGCTTCTTATCTCCATAGCTTCCCCTGAATTCAGGGAAGAGCTTGAGCAGGCAGCAATCACTCGTTTCGGTCATTCATTTACTCGCTTAAAAGATTAAAATAACACGAACACTTTAAAAACATACTGCTTTTCCTCTCTTTTCTTTTTGAGTTTTTATTTTTCAATCTTTATCAATATTATCAAAATGACAACGTATAAAGTTAATCAGCCGGATTTCTGGCTTGAAATCAGAAAAGAATACATTATCGAGAATTTTGAGAAACTATTATATTATATTCGAAGATATCAGTATAATGGCAACAAAGACGCGGGCAATGGCGAATTTCTTACCACTTGTAGGTATCTTGTGGATTTAGCTGATGAATTATCAGGATTTGCCTTAAAAAGAACTTTTATTTCATCACCAGAATTTGTATTGTCAGGATCAGACATGGTGGTGTCAGATGTGCTTGCATATAGAATAATGGTTGCCGCCATAATAGCATCCCAAAAGATAGGAGAGGACAAGCACTTAATTTTAAGAAGATTACTTAATTTACTTGTAGTTGCTCAAAAGATGCCTCACACTGATATAGCGGATGATCTGATCTATGTCACAACTAATTGCATACGAAGATCTCCAATTACCAATCTGGGATTAAAATGGGATGATATAGAGAATCCTGAAACGTTCAGTCCGATTAGAGTCCTTCACAATTTGAGTCGCACAAAGTTTGATGTCAGCGGTGGGAAAGAGGCTCTATATGAGGGTAAAGGCACAGTAGTATTCACAGAAGATAAAGTGTTGGCTGCCCCTGTAAACAAAACTGATTTTTTGAAAGGAAATCTCACGGAATACATTGCCCTTGGAAAAAGCATCCTGGTGCTTCTCCCCAAAAGCGACCATATGAAAAGTCCTGATTCTGTAGATGATATAGCTGATGGAATGACTTTCATGACAAGGGCTCAAGGTGGAGTAAAGGCGAGTGTTGTAGAAGCCAAGAGAAAATATGCAGCAGGTTCGATCATACCGGTCATCATTAAGTCAAGTTATGGTGTAAAAGTGGAAGCCGAGACCATAAGCCAAGAGTATGAAAAGGTGTCAGGAAAGATCAACATCAATCTTTCTGATTGCTTAAGATATGCGGATATCTTTAGGGTATTGTCTTTTTTTAATCCGGGGAGACGTCTGTATGTGGAATATACCCCTGAAAACAAGGAGTTTTGTTTTGAACTTAAGGGAGGATTTAACCAGTTTTATTTTGAATACGCAAATCAGATGAGGGGAGAATCCTTGCCGGGGATATATATAGGCGACTATTCAGCAGGGACACAATGGCTGACAGAGGATGGGTTTGTGGTCAATGTGATGGGAAAGATCACAAAAGAAGAAATGGTCGAGGCAATGGAGCAAAAAATACCTCTGACGGTCAGAATAAATTCAGCGAAGGCAATTCCCGGAACCATACTTGTAAATGGGTCAATAGTAGATGATATAGATCTCTACGGATTAGATGAGCCAATCCTTGATATGGAAACATATCAGCATGAGTGTTTCATCTATATATTCGGTCAATTCATAAAATATTGTGATGAAAATATCCCCTTGGCATCCGTGGACTCCAAGATAAATGAAATAGACAGCAGCGGAGTGATGGAGATAAGCAATATACTGATGAGTCACCAACGATTGCTTTCTGACACTATGCCAAGGTTGTTGTGCCTGCAGACAGCCCTTATGCTATCAATAACCGCTGGAGACTATACAATAAGTGCGTATATCCGACATGAACTTGAGTATCAAATATCTGTAGCAAGGTTTGCAGCAGGAGCTTCCCCAATGTCGATATCCCTGACGCATGGCCCAATTCTTGATGGAATTCCGGAAGTAGAGAAGCATGAGAGGATTATATCAATGATCAGAAACTATAAGGAGCCAGAAATTGACCATTCTTCAGAGAGGATAACGACGGATGAAAACATAGAGGATACTGTAGACGGACTTATCGATGCATCCAACCGACTGATCGGAAAGATTGATGACAGGGAAATATCACGGATAAAGCTTGAATTGGCACGTACGCTTGACGTTGACGATCAATACAGGAGTCCGGACCTGACTACATATTACGGCGTAGAAAGTGACACATTGGAATTCAAGACATCAGCTGTGTGCCCACCTAAAAACAAATTGAAGGGCAATGCTGAGTATGAACCGGAAACGCAGAAATGGGCAATACTGAAGACGATATGTGGCTTTCTAAACTCCACAACCGGAGGAGAATTGCTTCTGGGAGTAAGAGACAATGGTATAGCATCCGGAATAGCTCATGATTATGATCTATTATATGAGGATAGAAAGATACCTGAAGCTAATTCAGACCGCTACAGGACATATCTAAAGAATATCATAGACAATTCCTTTATAGCGTACAAATCAAGGGCTCAAAAAAAGAGTGTGACGACAGCCAATATCACCTATAATATCGAGATGAACAATGAGGGACTCGAGATCTTGCGCATCCACGTGGATAGCTATAGGGGCGATATGGTGCATTTCCATCCGGACTGCCACAGGCCTGAAGAGATCCATGAAGCATATATACGCACGAGTGGCGCTACGGTGCCAATGACTCATACTGTGAGAGACCAGACGCTATTAAAGAAGTATTACCTTGCAGGCGATAAGGAAGGAGTAGGAATGTCTGCAATATATGAGGCAAGAAACTCGAAGAAAAGAGTTCTTTTGAAAGACTACACATCGAAAACGGGAATGAAAGACAGAGAAATAGAGGTATTTCAGGTTTTTCCGGAATCTAAGTGTATCTTAGCTTATGATGTAGCGTTAAGAGATGTCAGACTCTTTAAGACACTTCGATGGAAGGATGCCAAGATACTTGACAAAAACTGCACTCAAAGCAGCAGTTCAAAACGGGATTTGCGCCCAGACATTTTCGGGTTTGTATTTGATCCATCGAAACCTATATATGAGATAAAAGTAGAGCTAACTAACTATGGGGCAATTATTCTACAGGAAGAGTATCCCGGTGCTGAATCTTTGCTTTCTTCGACAAGCGATCGCAATTATCCATGGCTGTTGACTCTAAGTGTCAATACACTTGAAGGAATAGCAAGATTTGTGAGAGGTTTGCCTACGGAATGCCGTATTGACAAAGAATCTGATCTTGGATCTTATCTGTTTGTGTAATGGGAGAAAGAGTTGATTTAGAAAAGAAAAAAAGAGACATGATGGAGTTGTGGAAGGATACCTTTCACGACTCCTCACGCTATATACAGCTTGTTTTTGACGCATATTTTAATCCGGACAATGCTTTCACCGTCTACGAAGGAGATAAGCTTATAGCGGCTCTTTTAGGAGTAGAATACGAATTTATGAGTAATGATGGAGTTGGCTGCTCAGTTTACCGTGGATTGTACTTATGCGGATTGGCAACTCATCCAGATTATCGAAGACAAGGAATAATGGGCAAGCTTATGGAGGAAGCAGAAAGGAGTGCAAAAGCCAGAGGATTTGCTATGACATTTCTGATACCTGCTGATTCCCATCTAAGGGAATATTACCATAGGAAAGGATATCGAACCACTTCATTCAAACGAAATCAAACAGCAAAAAGAGAAAAAAAGGAGGGTCAAACCAAAATGTATATTTATACATTTAAGGAGTTCTTCGAACGAAAAAATCTTGAATTCATTAGTAAAGTAGCCCAATGGTGTTGCGATCGAGAGAAACCCGAACCACATTCAGCTACAATACTGCACTCAAAGAAAGATATGATCGCCATAATGGCAGAAAATGAGAATTCATTTTTCATCACCGATCAGTCGTTTGATCCAGAATATCCGATTCTCGCAAAAATAAGGGCAGTGGTGTTTCCAACGGCTCCGAATGAAAAAAATGATACCTGGGGAATCGTTGGGATCTTCCTTAAGGAAAAAGAGGAATGCATTTCAAGTGATGCCCCGATGGTAAGTCTGCCAGACGAGATCGCTGATGTGATTCAAGAAACATATCCCGATATGTTTCTTGAATTCAAATTACCTTACACCGGCAGAGAATTAAGAATAGGAGTAGAGGCTATCCCATATGCTATGACAAAAACATTAGAAGAAAACGAAAATATCATCGAATGTGAGAATCCTTCATACGAAATTTACCTAATGTTGGATTGATTTTTGAAAATAAGCGACTCTCAAGGCTTTAGAAAGCACCAAAATAATCCTGAAAATGCTACAAATCAAGCATTTCAGGATTATTTAATTTTGCAAATTATAAAACATAAATAGATAAAACCGCCTATGTTTGACAAAAGCACTGCAAAATTGGTCATTTTTTCTTGCAACACCATAGATGATGAGAAAAGAGGGCAGGGGAGAGCTGGTCAAAATAGGAACTAATTTTCCTAATGAATTCTGCAGATAAAGAAATTTGCAAATGTAGTTTTCAAATACATATTTGCAATTTTGAATAATTTAAAACACAAATTTTGTTTGACTATGTTAATTCAAAATATCAAACTGCGGATTTCGTTCAAATAGTTCTTGTATTTGCAAATTCCCAAATCCAATTGTTTGCAAAATTAAAGAAAAACTGATTAACATTTATTAACTAAGATATAATATGACTGTATATAAATTAATTAACAATAAAACTATGTATGCATTTCAAACTTTGATGATTGATTGACACTGTAAAATGCATATCTGATTATCTTATCCCGTTCATTAAGTAATATGGGCTACAAACCATAGAAATAAGTATAAAAGTTATATTGAGTTTTAAAAATCAAATTTGCAAAGGTTAACTAACTTCATTGATTGTTTCGATTTGCAATTTTGAAATTTAAATTCAAAAACTCATATTTAAAATTTGAAATTTGCATTTTTTTTTGTAACTTTGCAACATAGAAAATAAATGCAAATTTAGTAAATATGGAGGAAAATTTTGCCACTCGTCTAAAACTCTTCATGGACAGTATTCATGTACAGTCCTCTCAATTTGCGGATATGTGCAAAATTCCTCGGCCTTCATTTTCCCAACTTCTTTCAGGGCGTAACCAGCGTGTCAGTGATACGATAATAAAGAAGATTCATTCAGCCTATCCTGATGTGTCAGTAATGTGGCTGATGTTTGGTGAAGGTCCAATGCTGACAATTCAAGACAGAAATGACGGTCCTCACACTAATTCTAAGGAAATAGCTGAGGAAACATATCAAAAAATTCCAGAGACGCCCAACGATGACCGAGGAAACTCCGAATATTCAAATCTCAGAGCCTTAAATCAACCTCAAAACACACCTAAAGACAATATATATCAGCAACTTGAAGAAAACAAGAAAATACTGGAGTTACAACTGCAAATAGAAAAAATGCAGAAAAATCCCAGAAGAGTGGCTCAGATCACAGTTTATTACGATGATTCTACGTTTGAGACGTTCGTACCATCAAAAAACAAGTAATTCGGTTGCTAAGATCACTGATCTAATAGAAGACTAAAATATATCAGAAAAGGCTGATTACGGTAGTTTGTTTATAATTTGAAAAAGCAACGAATCTTACCAGAGCTTCAATCAGGCTTATAAAATCGATTCTCAAAGCCTTAAAATGGCGTTGAACCGCATTTAATGGCACGAATTATCAGTAATTTGTAAAAACTCCCAAAAACACGATTTCCGGGACTCAAATAGAGAAAAATAGTGGAGGGATGCGTTATATTATATATAATAAGCAGTTGGATGAATAAATATAAGATTATACATAAGATTTATACAGTTCTTAGTAAGATTTCTGCTTTCTATAAACTTTATATAATCCGTATTATGTTAAATAGAAGCCAGAGGCGATTATAAAATCAAAATTCAGCCATAAGATAATGCTTGAAGAGTGTTATAAGAATATGGATATATCAGAAAATATGATGAAGTTTGTTCGTGAGCATGCCACAGACGATGTGAATGCCCTACGACTTAAATATGTCCGGAATAAAAAGAACGAACTTGACTTTGACCTTGAGTTTGCACTTCTGCAAATAGAAGCAAGAAGAAAAGCCAGACAGAAGTTGTCAGGATTCTTGTCACGTCCGGATTTTATCTTCCCCACGCTCCTATCTGCAGAACAGGCATCAAATGAAACTGTGGCAAAGTTTCATGCATCCTTAGTCTCGTCAGCAGAATCTCTTGTTGACCTCACGGCCGGTCTTGGAATTGACGACATGTCGTTCGCATTAAAAGGCATAAATGTCACTGCATTAGAGATAGATGAAATCAAATGTAAAGCTCTGTCGCATAATGCTAAAATCTCAGGAATAGATGACAAAATAAAAATCATCAACGAAGATTCTATCGAATATATTCGTCATGATAATTTTAGTTCTGATGTAGTCTTTGCTGATCCTGCCCGACGAAGCTGTTCCGGCAGCAGAGTGCATGCCCTCTCAGATTGCCAGCCTGATGTTCTTTCAGCTATGACCGACATATTAAGAATATCTCCACGCTTACTTGTCAAGAGCTCTCCCCTATTAGATCTTTCATTAATAAGAAATACCGTTGATAACCTAAATCATATCTATGTGGTATGTTTTAGAGGAGAATGCAAGGAAGTCTTGATTGATATTCGAAAAGATTCCACATTTGAAGGAGTGACGGTTGTAGATCTCGATAAAGAAGCTGAAATATCACGTTTTCACACTGAATTCTCAATCCCAGAGTTGCAGACAAAGGCTAAACTATCTGACAGAAAAAGAGCTTCAGATTACCAATATCTATATGAACCGAATTCAGGAGTCATGAAGACAGGAGCATGGTCTACACTAACCTCAAGGTATCCTCAATTGCATAAAGCAGATCAAAATACTCATATTTTCCTTTCAGATGCCCTTTACGGCGATTTCCCGGGTAGAATAATGCAAATAGTTTCGGAGCCGGATAAAAAGGCTCTGAATGCTCTTAAGGGGGCTAAATTAAACGTAGTATCGAGAAACCATCCTCTTTCAAGTCCTGGAATCTTAAGTAAGTTTTCATTAGTTTCCGGATCAGATAGATTTTTATATGCCTTTAAATATCTCAATACACCAACATTCCTAATAGCACAATCGGTCAAATAGTATGAGTCACGAAAAAGAATTTGAGACGTATTTCAATCGTTATTATACATCGATTGGAATGTATGTAATGAGAATATGTGATGACGTGGAGGAGTCTGAAGACATTGTTCAGGAAACATTCTCCACGGTTTGGGAGAAGTTTGCTGATAAAGAACTCCCCATTCATCTTAAATCATATCTTTACAGAACAGCTCATAATATAACCATTGACCGGATTCGCAGTGGCTATAAAAAAGACATGAAAGTGCCTTTGGAAGAAATATGCCAAATGGAAGTCACGGAAGAAGCCATAGATACGTCGGAGAGAGATGCGCGTCTATGGATTGCCATAGGTAAATTGCCAGAACGGTGCCGGCAAGTGTTCTTATTGTCAAAACGCGATGGCATGACTCATGCTGAGATAGCTAAAGAACTTGGTATTTCTGTTAAAACTGTTGAAAATCAAATTACAAAAGCATTTAAATATCTCCGGGAGGTTTTAGAACCATCAAAAGGAAAAGTCTTCTTTCTTCCTTTTCTATAAAACTTCAATTCAAGAAAAGATAGGGGATTTTTATATTATAAACGTCATAGAGGAAAACTTCAAAAAATCAAACCTATATGACAGAATTAAAGATTAAAGAGGAAAGTCTTAAGTTTGTAGCAGGCCACTTCAAAGAAGGGGCTTTATTGCCTCGTGAAGGTTGGAGAAGATTCAAATTAACACACCACTTATCAACATTCAGGCGCAAATTTGCTGCTGCGTGTGCGGTAGCTGTAGTATTAGCGGCATCAGCCTCAATCTATTTCTTTTCATCATATGAATCACATACAGAATCTAACGAGAACATTACAGACATTCGGATAGATGACAAAAAGCCAATGGATGTGAAGATTTCCAAGATTCAGTTTAATAATGCGCCGTTAAAAGATGTGGTGGCTGAGATAGAACGCGTGTATGATGTCACAATCAAGAACGTCCCTGATGAGGAAATAATGGTGACAATATCTTATGAAGGAACTGCATCAGATGTAGTGGAAACCATCAACGATTTATTTAATACTAATCTAACTATATCTTCCAAAGATAATCAAGAATGAAGAAAAAAATTGCAGGAGTGGCAATGATTATGGCATTTGCAACCATGTCTTTGCACTCACAAAATGTAACGCTGACTGCTAACAATAAAGATGCCGAGAGTGTATTTGCCGATCTAATGCAGCAGACCGGAAAGAACTTCATATATCCGGCAGATCTACTCAAGCATTTAAAGGTATCAGTAAAAGCAAAAGATACACCACTCACCGAAGTGCTGAGCAACATATTCAAAGGATCCGGGATCACATATAAGATCAAAGGAAACAATGTCACTCTCAGGCGTGACAAAACCACTAACATATCCAAATACACCATAAGTGGATTTGTAAAAGAAGCGGGAAATGATGAAGCTCTTGTGGGAGCGACAGTCATCGATCTTAAATCAGGCAAAGCAGCTGTCACAAATGCCAATGGATTCTATTCGCTTACCATACCTGGAGGAGAGGTGGATTTAAAAGTGCAATATGTAGGATTCGATCCCTATTTATCCGGAAAATTCTCATTGACAAAAAACAGGCAATTGAACATCAATCTTGCGATGACGCATGAATTGGAGGAAGTGACTGTCAATGCAACCGTAAACAACACAAAAGCGATGTTGACGACAGAAATAGGAAGCCTTAACCTGACAAATACTGCCATAAAAGCCACCCCCGTCATATTTGGCGAAAGCGATGTGGTAAAGACAATTCAGTTAGAGCCTGGGGTATCAGCCGGAATAGAAGGTATGGCAGGAATGTATGTGCATGGTGGAGACACAGATGAAAACCTTTATATGCTTGACAACATTCCTCTTTACCAAATCAATCATTTCGGAGGCCTTTTCTCTGCATTTAATACAGAAGCACTTCGCAATGTAGACTTTTATAAGACAACCTTCCCTGCAAAATATGATGGTAGGCTTGCCTCATTTATGGATGTTCACACTAAAGATGGATCGCTCAAAGAACATCATGGAAGTTTCAGGCTTGGACTCACGTCAGGAGCCTTCGACATAAATGGGCCTATAATAAAAGACAAGACCTCGTATTCGTTTGCTATACGACGTTCGTGGTATGATCTTCTTACTATTCCGGCAATAGCAATAGCGAATAAGATTAACGATTCTTACAACACTCATTTCAGATATGCTTTCACAGACATCAACACGAAATTGAACCATCATTTTTCGGATCGCTCAAGTGCATATGTCATGTTTTACTATGGTGAAGATTACTTGTATGCAGGAGAAGATGATAAAGACAAGTTAAACTATGATTATGATTACGTAATTGAAGATAATAATGGAATTATTGGAGGAATCACCAAACCAATACTAAAACCGGAATCAGAAAGAGACAATTCATACACTGACACAAGAGCAAAGATGATTTGGGGAAATATTGTGGCCTCAGCCGGTTGGAAATATGTATTCTCGCCAAAACTATTTGGTGAGGTAACCGGAGCTTTCACGCGCTATTTCTCATCCTTACGCAACCACAAAGAAGATTATGACATCACAGGCGACAATGTCAACAGTTTCACAAAAACAACCTATAATCATAAAAACAACATCAACGACATCATACTTCGAACTGACTTCAATTATCTCCTTACTCCGGAAAACAAATTAGATTTCGGAGCATCGTATACACATCATTCCTTTCTCCCCACACGTGGAGTGCATACTTTGACCAAGGACAACGATTGGATAAAGGCTTATGATAATGTGCCTCATTATCACGCCAATGAAGTTAACTTTTACTTATCTGATGATTATTCATTGGGCAACTGGCTTAGGGCTAATGCGGGACTCCATTATAGCTTATTTAACATAGGAGGTAAGACTAAGGGTAACCTCTCCCCTCGCATTTCCCTTAGAGTGACTCCATGTCATAACTTTGCCATCAAGGCCGGATACTCAAAGTCTGTACAATATGTGCATCAATTGGCCGAGAGCAGCATCTCTCTCCCTACCGACCAATGGATTCCGATCACAGGCGATCAAAAACCTCAGACTGCAGATAAAATTGCTTTAGGGGCATATTGGTCTACACCAGACAAACAATATACCTTCTCAATTGAAGGATACTACAAATGGATGCACAATCTGGTTGACTATACGGATGATTACTACCTGATACCTCCTTCAAGCTCTTGGACAGAGAAATTAGGAATCGGAGAAGGAAAAGCAAAGGGAATAGATTTTAAAGTGACAAAAGAATACGGCAATATTACGGGGCATATAGCTTACTCCCTTTTGTGGGCAGACAGGCGATTCCCGGAGAAAAATAAAGGGGAATGGTATCCTGCAAGATTTGACAACCGTCATAAAATCAACGTGGCTCTAAATTGGAAGATCAACGACAAGTGGTATGTTGGAGCATCCTGGACCGGAATGAGCGGCAATAGAATCACATTGCCTTTGCAATGCTGGAGCGATCCCTTGTTGGGGCCATGGCATTTCGACATGGATTATCAAGAGACGACCAACAACTATCGTCTGCCATTTTACCATCGTCTTGACCTGTCGGCGACTCGCAAGACAAAAAGAGGATATTGGACATTCAGTGTGTATAATGCTTATAGCTACATGAATGTCATAGCTGTCAGACGAGATAGCGATATAGGATATTATGATCCTTCGGGTAATTATCATTCAAATGAAGTGTTCCAACATGTCAGGGCCATTCCTATCATTCCTTCAGTTTCTTACACTTGGTTATTCTAAACAACTAATGATAATGAGAACAATTTTTAAAAAGAACTCGCTTATTCTCTTGACTTATTTAATGTTTTTGTCAAGCTGCTATACTAATTTTGAACCGGACATCAAGAGCAATCCCGTGGTATGCATAAATTCTCTTCTTACGGCCGGAGAGAAAATCAACGTAGAGGTGACAAGGACATGGAGATACACTGAAGGAACCCCAACGGTTGGGCTTGACATAAGTTTGAAAGAAGCCGAAGTTTATCTGTATGTAAATGACGAGCTGGAAGAGAGGTTAGTTTTACGCTTTCATTCAGAGGATGGTGGCGGTGCATTTTGGAGTCGTCCTAATGGAGTGGATTGCTATTTTGCTGCCCAATATATTCCCAAGAGTGGCGACAAAATAAAGATCATCGCAAAAGATAAAAACTATGGTGAAGCATATGCTGAGGTCACTATTCCTTATCCGGTGGAAATAGACGATGTGGAGACAAGGATCACCAAATTGAATTCTTCATTCACCGATGGTAATGACACTTATAATGCGGAATTTGACATGATGCTAAGTGTCAAGTTTACTGATCCGATCTCAATAAGCAATTATTACATCTTCGATATGCAGACAGGAGCCTCCATACGCCAGAATTCAGAAGATGGACATTATCAACCGAGCGTAGAGTCCGTGAGGATTAACCCCGATTATGGCTTTGAACCCTTGTTTTCAGAACATATCACTCCCTTGGAAACAATCATAACAGATGCATATGGATTATACACCGTATTTTCCGATCGTCAGATTTCAGGCAAGCAGTATAACCTTGAGGTTCCATTGAGTGGAAGTTATTTTTGTAACTATAGTGATCATCCCGGTATGGATCAAAAGCTCTTGCTCAACGTTGAATTTGGACATATTACAAAAGCATATTATAACTACATGATGTCGCTTTGGGCCAATACAGAAGGCATAAGCGGAGCTTTAGGAGGAGTCGGATTGGGAGATGCTGTTTTTGAATTCAGCAATGTCTCTACCGGAGCCGGAATAGTGGCAGCCAAAGCAAACTCTATATACGAGTTAGACATTCGTGAAATTATCAACCAGCATATCAAGAATGATTGAGTCGGAAACAAGGATATCTTTTTCGCTAATGAAGATATTCTTTCCATTTGAAACGAGTGCTCCCCTTTTAAGCAGTGGCTTGCAATTAGCCATCAGCGAAGCATAGGCTGAGTCTCCAAATCTGGATCGAAAATCGTCAAGAGGAATTCCTTCTTTCATTCGCATTCTGGTCATCACGTATTCTTCAATTAGTTCTCCCAATGAAAGGGATTCCATCTCATAAAATGGGGTGGAATCTTTTTTTTCAGGATGAGAAGATGTCCAAAAGTCTATATAGCCTCTTAAATCCGGCCTATTGGCCTTTCTCGTCTTCATTCCATCATAGCTATGGGCAGATGGTCCTAATCCAAGATAAGGCTTTTGCAGCCAGTATGACGAATTATGCAGGCTCCTATATCCGGGAAGTGCGAAGTTACTGGTCTCATAATGTTCATATCCTGATTTTTTCAACTCATCAATGAGGAGGAGAAACATCTGTTCGGTGACTTCCTCAGGAGCTTCAATCAACTTACCGTTGTTGCGCAATGCAGTAAGCGCCGTTCCTTCCTCATACATCAAAGAATATGCTGAGATATGCTCAGGACGCAAGCTTATAGCAGTCTTAAGGTCCTGTCTCCACATAGCCAGTGTTTGTCTGGGAAGTCCGAAGATAAGGTCGATAGAGACGTTTCCGAAAGCATTTCTGGCAAGATGAAAAGCTTCCATAGCCTCCTTGCCGGTGTGTCGCCTTCCAATAGAGTGCAATGCATCATCATCAAAAGTCTGGATACCCATACTCAGCCGATTGACACCCCCTTTTCTCCATACTCCAAGCATATGCTCATCCACATCGTCAGGATTCACCTCTATAGTAAATTCCTCCACGTGACTCAGATATGGCTTTATAAATTCACAAAGACGAAGAAATTCCTCCTCCGGCATAAGCGAGGGCGTGCCCCCTCCGATATATACAGTACGGAGCGGGCACGCCATTTCTTTTATTCTTTCTTTAAATTCGGAGCAGAGAGCATTTACGTAGCTATGCCAGTCAGCAATCCTGTCTCCTGCGCTGAAGAAGTCACAGTAGATACATTTCTTACGGCAATAAGCAATGTGGATATAGAGTCCTCCCCTTTCGGATGCAACCTCTATATTATCAGTGCCTTCTGCTTCTCTTTGCATGAACGTATTAAAGAGCAAGGAGCTCAAAGATTTTGTCGCGGGCTGCAGAGAGACCTTCTATATCCTTGCCGCCTGCTTGGGCGAAGAAGGGCTGGCCGCCACCGCCACCTTTGATGAGTTTGGCAGCCTCACGCACGATCTGACCTGCATTGGCACCTGTCTTAACCACATCATCAGAGAGCATTACAGTCAAGAGTGGTTTCTTATCAGGAGACATAGTAGCACCTACAAACACAGTATGTTCCGGACTCTTCTTCCTGATAGTAAATGCTACATTCTTGACCATATCCGGCACTCTGATTCCTACCAATTCAATGACTTTCACTCCATTGATATCCTTTGCTTTCTCAAGAAGCTCTGTAGCAAGGTTATCAATGCGCTCTGCCATGGCTTCTTCAACCTGCTTGCGAAGATCACTATTCTCCTTAAGGGCTTTTTCAACAGATGCACGAATATTTCCGGTAGCTCCAAGAAGCTCTGACAAAGCAACTGAAAGGTCCTGGAAATCATCAAGAATTTTCTCCACTCCAGCTCCGCTGACCGCCTCTATACGACGAATTCCGGCTGCAATGCTGCTTTCTGACACAATGCGTACCATACCGATATTTCCGGTATTGGCAACGTGTGTACCACCGCAAAGCTCCACAGAATCACCGAATTTCACAACGCGAACCTTATCGCCATATTTCTCGCCGAAGAGAGCCATGGCACCAAGAGCTTTAGCATCTGCAATAGGCATATCACGATGCTCATCAAGAGGCATAGCCTTTCGGATACGGGCATTGACTATATGCTCCACCTTGCGCAACTCTTCAGGGGTCACTTTCTGGAAATGAGAGAAGTCAAAGCGCAAAGACTCGGGAGAAACGTATGATCCTTTCTGCTCAACATGGGTGCCAAGCACTTCACGAAGAGCTTCATGAAGGAGGTGGGTAGCGGAGTGATTGGCAGATGTGGCAGCTCTTGCATCCGTGTCAATTACAGCCTTGAAAGTATCAGCCGGATTTTCAGGGAGCTTATATGTGAGATGGACGCTTACATTATTTTCTCTCTTGGTATCGAAGATTTCAATTTCCTCACCGTTGGAGTCGATAAGTTTACCCTTATCACCAACCTGACCGCCCATCTCGCCATAGAAGGGGGTCTCATCAAGTATAATCTGGTAGAATTCCTTGCCTTTCTGCTTCACCTTGCGATAACGCAGAATGCGGCATTCGTTTTCTGCCACATCATAGCCAACAAACTTTTGTTCTCCATCCTTGAGAATAACCCAGTCGCCGGTCTCTATTGCTGCAGCGTTACGTGCACGTTGTTTCTGAAGGTTCATTTCCTCCTCATAGCCCTTATGGTCGAGAGTCATGCCCTGTTCGCGAAGGATGAGCTCAGTAAGATCGAGAGGGAATCCGTATGTGTCATAAAGAGTGAATGCATCCTTGCCGCTGATTTCAGTTTTCCCTTCTTTCTTAGCGGCAGCCACGAGATTGTCGAGAAGACCGATACCCTTGTCGAGAGTACGCAAGAAAGATTCCTCCTCTTCCTTGATTACTTTTTTGATAAGGTCTTTCTGGGCCACAAGTTCAGGATAAGCCTCACCCATCTGATCTACCATCACGTCTACGAGTTGATAGATAAACGGATTCTTCTGGTCAAGGAATGTGTAAGCATAGCGCACGGCGCGACGGAGAATTCGGCGAATTACATATCCTGCCTTTGCATTGCTCGGAAGTTGCGAATCAGCTATTGAGAACGCAATTGTGCGGCAATGGTCAGAGCAAACACGCATTGCCACGTCTACCATCTTGTCTTTGCCATATTCCTTTCCGGAGATTTCGCTTATCTTGGCGATATAGGGAGTGAAGACATCAGTGTCGTAGTTTGACTTCTTACCCTGGAGTGCCATACAAAGGCGCTCGAAACCCATTCCGGTGTCAATAACCTTAGCCGGGAGTGGTTCAAGGTGTCCGTCAGCCTTGCGCTCATACTGCATGAAAACGAGGTTCCAGATCTCGATCACCTGAGGATTATCTTTATTCACGAGTGAAGCACCGTCAACTTCAGCCCTTTCCTCATCGCTACGGAGGTCGATATGGATTTCGGAGCAAGGACCGCAGGGACCTGTATCGCCCATTTCCCAGAAATTATCATGGCGGTTTCCGTTGATGATATGGCTTTTCGGAAGATGGGCTTCCCAATATTCAGCAGCCTCATTGTCGCGTTCAAGGCCTTCAGGAGCATATCCTTCGAAAACAGTGGCATAAAGACGATTCGTATCCAGCTTAAGCACATCCACGAGATACTCCCAAGCCCAGTCGATGGCTTCCTTCTTGAAGTAGTCGCCAAACGACCAGTTGCCGAGCATCTCAAACATTGTGTGATGATAAGTGTCGTGGCCGACCTCTTCAAGGTCGTTGTGTTTTCCGCTCACGCGGAGACACTTCTGTGAGTCAGCCACGCGAGTATATTTTGCCGGTCTGTTGCCGAGAATGATATCCTTAAACTGATTCATTCCGGCATTGGTGAACATAAGTGTCGGGTCATCCTTGATGACCATAGGAGCAGAAGGCACGATATGGTGACCTTTGCTTTCAAAAAATCGTTTGAACGACTCTCTGATTTCCTTTGAAGTAGGCATAATCGTTTTAGTATCTTTGTTCTTTCGGGGAATCTGATGGATTCGCCGGTATTGTCATTTTTCTTTTAAAGTGCAAAATTAGTCATTTTTAGTGAAAATTGCAAATTGGATAGAAATTAGTTTTTCTTTCACCACATCACCATATCCAGGTAGCTTTCTTCCAGACATATTCAAGAGGGCCATGGCTATGAGAGCTAAACCACCATCGACAGGCTGCCCACTGGACGAGGAATATAGCGATACCGATAAGCATGCTGCCGGTAATACCCATCTGGAGATGAAGACCCCAGTTATAATATAAAGCTGATCCGATGATTCCTTGCGTCACATAGTTGGTCATGCTCATGCGTCCATATGGGATCAGCAAAGAGAGTCTGGAAGAAAGTTTTTTCGTTCGGTAATAAGCGAATAAAATACCAGTTACCCACATCAGCATCAAGCAGAGGTTGGCGATTGAACCTGCAAGAATATTAAAGGGAGTGAGAATGTTTGAGTTCTCAATATAGTCAGGCATCATATTGAGGATTCCGGATAATGGAAAATATACCAGTATCGCAGCAGCGAGCACCCTACCCCAATTCTTTAGATATTGCTTACCAAACCAACCACTTCGTCCGATTAGCATGCCGAAGATAAAGAGCCCTGCCGTCTGGAAGAGACGTCCATGTTCCCAAGCCCAAGCAAGACTTGCCAACTGACCTTCCCAAAGATTCACCTTTACTGTCTCAAGAAAAGTTCCATTACTTTGTGCAGCGTATGTAGCGTCCCAAAAAGGTCCTGAATCTATCTTGACAATCTCATAGGCGGGATCAAGTCCGGCACGAATCATCTGATATATGCATATAGGCTGAAGGATAAAGAAAGTCCCAAGGATAATTAGCCATCTTGTGGAAAGACGACAGGTAAGAACCAACACAAAACCCACAAGAGCATAAAGCACGAGTATTTCGCCCGTAAAGAAGAGAGCGTCAAACTGACCGATTATAAAAAGGCAGACCAGACGCCAGCAGAAGCGGAGTCGGAAATCGTTGCCACGCATCCGCTGGTTGTCATCCTGGATGAAGAAACTAAAGCCAAAAAGCAATGCGAAGATTCCATAAGCCTTGCTACCAAATGCGAAGAAAAGTCCATTCCATATCGCCTTGTCGGTGAAGTTAAGCCATGCGGGTTGTCCGGACGTGTCTGGAAAAGAATAGAAATTAAAATGCTCGATGGAATGGAGAAGAATTATCGCCATGACAGCGAATCCTCTTAATACGTCTGCCACATCCACCCTGGCATGGCGACGTGGCTTTTCCGTTAGATTTACTGAAGATGTTTTACTCATGATATTGAAATAGTTTGATAAAGCAAAAGTAATGAAAATTTTGCAAATGGCAAATTTTAAGAGAGGCATCGTTGGAATGATAACCAAAAATTATTAACTTTGCAAGTAAACTTCAAGGATACTGATTATGGAAGAGTCATTGTACGCAATCGGACAACAGGATTTTAAGAAACTACGAGAAGAAGGAGCAGTATACATCCGAGACGCGATGTATAGAAGAGTGGAAGATACAGTCATTATAAAAGAATTTGTGTGGAAAAAATAATAATACATATTCGCCCAATTGATTGGACTGAAGGGAATTTGTATGGACTTTGTATTAGAATATCGGGTGATAATCCTGAAGTAACTATCGATTGGGGAAATGGTCAGGTCAAAACTTTATATAGAAATGAAATCGAGGAATATCATTCATATCCCAAGGATGAATATTTACAATACAAGGTGGAGGTGACAGTCATTACCGGGGAAATTGAATTCATCGATCCATGTGGAGGAGACTGCTGCATTGAAAGAATTGATTTCAGCGGTGCGCCTTCCATAAAAGAGATATCGGTGGAAAACTGCAGGGATATAATTCTGAATAATCATAATCTTGAAAAACTTACAATTAGGATTTATGGTGGAAGCAACATCGATTTCATCAAGTGTCCCAATCTGAGGCATCTTTATTTTGACGGAGGTGTCAATATGAAAGAGCTAAATCTTTTCGGGTGTCATAAGCTTGAGTGGCTTGAAGTGAATGGATCATGGCAGAGTCCGGAATTCTTAAAGATAACAATTGCGAATGACGCTCCTTTGAAATGTATAAGGTTGGCTTCCGTCAATCTATCTAATGGATGCATGAAATATCTAAAGAGTTTGCTTGAGAGGAGAAATGGAGAACTAAGATTAGAATGAGGATTAATGGGATATAAAGGTTGGATCTTTGAAAAACTTTTGCTCAAGGAGATGAAGTATACGTATAGTAACTAAGTTTGCATCAGTTTGCACAATTCACCTGAAACATTTACCTTTGCGCTGTATTTATTAAAAAGAAAAGCTTATGATGATTTTGTATTGGTCGATAGCCATCCTTACAGTGATTGTTTATATATATGTACCAAGCGTTTGTCTTTATGGTATAGTTAGGTTATACAATGAAGACACTCCCTCCGACATTATTTGCAATCCCTTCTTCGGGCTTAAGAAAGTGTCGCAAAGAACCGGATTTATAGCATGGGGCATACAGTGTCTTTATCTCGGAGTCATACTCTCCGATCTTGTTTCCAACTATCTTCACGGTACGCATCCGTTCTTTTTTGACTGGTTTACTGTGTTTGCCTGAATTTGGTTGGATATGTTTGGATGCTTAGGCACATAACTTTTTTCTTGCAATGTCTCTTGTAGGGAATTAGCAGAAGGGCGCAGAATTTAAATTATTGGATTTTAAAGGATTCTACAGCTGATTCGGCTTTACCGTTGATTTCGCCGATGGCGGCGAATAGTAGTAAGCACAAAAGGTATTCTTCAGCTGAAGAGGTCGAGGACGGGGCCCCAGAGGGAGAGGCGATTATAGTTGTGTGAACAGCAGTGATGAATAGATTACTTTAGGAAACTGCTTGTAGCAATTCTTGGCTCATTGATTTAATTCCATTTTTGATAACAGACATTACCTCTTCTTTAGGTTGCCAGATGCCGTAAATGAATCTGTCAAGAACAGCTTTTGGCATACCTATGAATTTAGCAACTTCCTTTACGCTAAGCCAAGGACAACGATTGAAGATTCTCGCAACTTCATTATTATAGTTTGGTTCTGTAGAATCAAAAAAGGATTCAACAGACAAGTCTTCATCAAGTTCTTTCCAACGGACATATTCTCCGTTTCCCCAGATATAGAATTTCTGTCTCTGCACAAAATCAGCGTCTTTCAAAGCAGGGAACGCTTCCAGTGGACGACTGAAGACTTTTCCAGAAACACTCAGCATATAAATACGCTCATTCTCAAACCATATTTCTTGAATTTTTTCCATTATATCAAATAATTGGTTATCTATTGAAAGAATTGTTTTTTTTCCATACCTCAACAATCTCATCCTTGAAATTGCTGACCAGATTAAGAATCTTTTTCATTTTGGCAGGTTTGATTCCGTCCTGTTTGATGATTTTTACATCTGGAATAACTTGAATTTTAGCAAAACCACCTCCCGCTTCAATATGAACATGAATAGGGTCATGGTCGCCGGGAATAATAAATGCTCGAATTCCGAATAATTCAAATACAGTAGGCATGTTGATATATATTTAGGATGCAAATATAACAAATTCCTTTTTTTTCTCCAAATTAATTTTACGCTTTACCAAAGATTGAGTATAACTGAGACGTAGCCACTGTTGTGGAACCAGTGGAGTACAGAGTTAGGGACTTGTAGACGTAGGCGGAGATGTCGTCGTGGGGGACGCAGTCGAGCATATTGCCGATTGTGGAAGCAGCATGGGGCTGGCACACTGAACCGAAAAACACTGCTGTGGAGAATGAGTCTCGGGCGTAGTAGTTGCTACGCCCGAGGAGGAATTGGTCAGTTGAAGAGGTCGATGATGTGGCCCCAGAGGGAGAGGCGCTTGAAGTTTGAGGAACCGCAGTTGGGGCAATGGGGAGGATGGTTTCGTAGGCTTTCTCTCCGCATCCACTCGTTGGGAGCGCACGGGCCGTAGCCGACTATGTGCTTGTATTTTGTTCCGCACTGCTTGCATTGGAGGCGGAGTTCTTCGGCGTCTATGAGCATATTATTGATTAACTCACACTTGCTAACGCTTTTCTACCATTGGCAAGAGCATCGTTTATCTCTGTATAGTTAACTGAGTAGTTGTCCATACCAGTTTTCTTCACCAATTTTACCTTACACATGTTGTAGAGTACACTGACAATCAGAACAAGATTTTCTATCAGGAGTTTATGTCTTGCGGAAAGAGAAGACCATTCAACACGGCCATTATATTCGTATTTTTCAAGAGTTTGTTTAGCTTCTGAGAGCAAACCCCTATATTTTAGATTTAAATCAATAAGAGCTAGATTATAGGTCTCGGCATTTAGTTTAAGAGAAGACAGATATTTACAGGTCTCGTCTATCTTCTTCTCATTTTCCAACATTGTATTCCATGCCTTATCTGCTTTACCTGTAATATTAGACCCAGTCATACTAAAAATGATTCCACCAACGAGAAGTCCTACACCTAAGGTTGCGCCACCTAAGATAGCACTTCCAAGTGCCATTCCTCCACCTCCCGCAGCTATAGAACCACCCCCGAGGGCAGCCAGCGTAGCATTGGTGGCTGCAACTCCTGAAAGAGTAGAAATAGCTGTGCCTGTAGATGCTGTTCCTAAAGCCATTACAGCTGCTGTCGTTGCTCCAGAAGCAGCAAAACCACCTGCAGTGCCTAAGGCTGCTCCGCTTAACCCTCCAACTAAGATAGCTCCTCCTACAGAAGCTTTTTTTAGTTGACCGTAATCTATCTCAGGTATTTTCGTAACCCCTACTTTTATGTTTGCAAACTCAGGCTTGTTCTGAATTTTTTGAATTAGTTTAGAAAACTCTTCAAAAGAGGCGAGTATTCTCATTTCTTGTTCACCAACCGCGTCTAAAGCCTTGAGAGTTGCTTTATTCTGTTCCGTATGACGTTTTACATTACGTTCGTCTCTTTCTTGAGCTTTCTTTAAAGTATCTTTGGCATCAGATAAATCTACAGCACCTTTGATACCCAAGCCCACACCAGTGGCACCAGCAATGGCAGCTCCTATTCCTAAAATCAGTGGTAACGGCATAATTAAGACTTTTTAGTTAATATTTTACAAATTTTCTTGTTCATTATATAGAATTGTTCTTTAGTTAATGTTTGCTCAAAGTATCTTTTATACATTTCATCTATCCTACATTTAATAGGCCTGACCTCATATATTGAACATAAATTTCCTAAAAGATACTTACAAACACCATCTCCTCGATCTAAATCTGAATACAATTTGCTCAAATTTAGGTTTCTACAACAATTTCCACATTTCTTACATGGATAGCTCATCTAAAAACTAACGTATTGTTTCTATTTCCCATAAACTTATCAAATCCTTGTGACTTATCATAAGGGAGAACAATATTTAACTGTCGAATTGTTTGATGTAATTGCAAATTTAATTCACAATCATTTTTTGCATTAATTATACCACTAACAGCATTTTTAATGGCATTTACTTCTCTCTTATATTTTTCAAAGTCAATGTTCATTAACTCAGCACAATAAGCATCCAAGAGGACAGCTTGTTGTTTAAAATATCTCACGTGATCGTCAACTGTTGGAATATTATTCAAAAATTCCACCACTGCGTTGATTATTGGATTTTTATCCAAAAGATAAAGGAGGGAACAACTTAAAATACCGGTAACTAATGTACCACAAAAAGTGACAACGATATTTCCAATAACAGGAATTGCTCCCACTCCAGTCTGTGAGACTAACTCACCAACAGTAGTTCCAACAATCACACTGGCACCAGTTGCTAACACTTTGGCGCCAGCTCTAAACCTTTCTCCAAACGGTAAACAATCAGGATTAAAAAGAAGAATTTTTACTGCTTCTACGAGAGAAGCCCAAGATTGTCGAATAATTTTAACAATACTCTTTGCAGTCGTAAAGAATATGTTGCATAAAGTTGTAGTTAGCGATGAAAGCAGACCAGAAACAGATCCTTCAATAAATTTAGACCAAATTTCTTTATATCTAACTTTTGCATTGGATAAACCTTGCTTCACTCCGCTTCCTATAGATTTAAATAGGGATTCTCCATCATGTGCTCTATTGGTCAAGACTACCCTTACTTCATGCCAGATCTCATAAAATACGAGTCCTAAAGCTTGTCTCAAGCCCATTTTTGCGGCCACACCACCGGAAGCTTTAATACAATCAGACATAAAACTTTTACTCGTGTAATAGGCACGATTTATCTTTTGATCATAAGCTTTTCGAGCTTTTTCATCGGCTTGAAGAATTCTTCTTTTAGTTTCCTCTGGCAACTCAGGGTGACTATCTACGTATTCTCGATTAGTCTTTTTACCCATTGAGGCATTTCGACTCTTATTTGTCCAAGCAAAATTAGATGTTTGGTCTGCAAGCAACTTACCATTCTCACCAGATAAAACCCTTCCTCTATCAGTATAAATCTCGTGAGTTGAAATTATGTGATCTAATTCGGCTCTTTTTGAAGGAGGAATACCTTTAGCCTTAGTTATATATAAAGAACCACCGTCGTAATCATCATTTATGAGCTCACCAAGATTTTGAAACCTTTCGCGAGCTTGATGTTTTGTCTGAGCGAAATTGCTGTTTCTATCACGATGCCATTCGTCATGAACAGATCTCGAATAAGGAGCTTGGGAGTTATAAGTAGATTCATTGTACTTGTTCTTATAATACATCTGCGAATCTCTACCAATATTTCTGACGTTGTGGATTGTATCCACATCTCCTCCATATTGATCTTTTATTAAAAAATCTAAGCCAAATGATGTTATTAAACTCTCCAATACAACTCTTTCGTATTCTCTAAAAATACTCTGATAAGGTGTCGTAGAAGAGTCTGGAACATATCCTCGCTCGATATCCAAAACCAAATTCTGCATATATTCTTAATGTTATTGTAAAGAATTAGTTCTTAAGTATATCTGTACATTAAAAAGCGTGAGCCAATGCGTACTTCTGAAGTGATGGCCGTAGGAAATGCCAGTGATGCAGATGTAACGACAGCAGCTCACGTGAGGACACGTGAAGTCTGTATGTCTCACCTCTTGCATCAGATGAAAGTTTCCTACATTCCAAAGATAAAAATTTGATTGATAGATTTTTAACTGATATTGATTTTTAGTTAGTTAGAATTGGGGATTATGCCGGAAGAGGTTGAAATTTCCCAAATAAACATAGGTTTCGACATAGGTTTCGACATAGGTTTTGAGATAATTAACTGAAAATCAATGTTATTTAAAATCTGTCTAAATCAATGGAGAGAATTAACTATATTACTGAACTACAAAGTATTAGGTTGGGGTTCTATATGAATAAGCCTAATAAGTCAGGTTTGGGGAAGATATATGCACGTTACAGGATAATGGGGAAATTATACCGAGTAAGCACAGGGTTGAGAGCGAAGTCGGACTATTGGGATAAGACAACAGGAAGTATGCAACTGAGAAGGGATTCAGTCAGCCGGAAGGATTGGATTATTTACACTACGATCCAAAAAGAATTAAATTCACTCTCAAATATTGTGGATGAGAAATTAGAATGTTATCTTTGTGCCACCAATAAAGATCTCTCCCCGGAAGGAATGGGTTTGGATATTGCAACACTGATTAACAACAGATTCAAAATGAAGGAAAAAAGAAAAACAGACAAAACGCCCCTTATGGCAAAACTGAAGGGTATAGTTTTGGACTACGACAACGAAAAGACACAAAGAACATTATTGAGTATATTGGCAACATTTGAAAAATTCTTGACTGAAACAGGTGTTGAGGATAACATATCTAACTTGAATATGGACTTAATGAGGGCGTGGCGTGGTTGGTTGGATCTTCAAAAATATTCAGTTAGCCGGACTAAAGCGTGCATTAATTTTTTGTTCACTTTTGCCGGGAAATTGGAGCGACAATATAACTATGATTTCAAGTTAGATAAGAACAAAATTGAGCCTGTTAAGGATAAGCGTACACAGGAGGAAAGACGGAACAACGGCATAGCACTTACACCTGAGGAAATTGGGAGATTGAGGGATATAGACCTGAACGATAACTCCCGGCTGATCCCTGCAAGAGATATGTTTCTGTTACAATGTTGGTGCGGTTGCAGGGTTGAGGATTTGCCCCTGTTGTTGGATTCTAAGCATATAAGCCGAGAAAATGACGGCAATTATTACTCTACCTTCAAGACACAGAAAAAGGGGGTTACATCAATTACGCCCCTAACATCACTTTATCCGGGTGCGTGGGATTTAGTGAAGATGTATGCAGATAAATGCCCCTTCGTGTCTAATAGCGACTTGACAAAATATAATAGGCAACTGAAAGATTTAGCGAAGTTAGCCGGACTTGATAGGAAAATAATTTATACCGGGCAAAAAGGGAAGGATAAGACCACCGAGAAATTTTGCCTATATGATGTAATATCTTCGCACGATGGAAGACACACTTTTATTACCAATTGTATCCGGGAAAAAGGTCTTACACCTGACAAAATAAGACTGATTTCCGGGCATAGCGACACAAAACTAATTGAGAGCGTTTATGCCAACTTGACACAGGAAGACAATAGGGAAGTATTGAGCAAAGCAATTAAGGAAACACAGGGAAGCACAACAGGAACGACACACACCGATAACTCTAAGCCGGGAAGGTACGATGTCGGCTTGAATGATCCCGGTGTTAAATCCCCTGTTGAATTTTGCTTGTGGTTAGTCGGTATTTTGGGAATTAATACTGATACTAATAATATATCCCTTCCCGAATTGTTTGGAATGATAGCCGAGAAAAAACAGGAGATCATTAAGGATTATGGAAAAAACAGATATGAAAGTATTAAGGAATTTTTAGGTGTCGGTATGGGTAAGACTGATAAAAAGAGATTGGAGTTATTGTTTTGCCGGGCGTTAAAACATCCTGTCAAATTATTGGGAAAAATGCCGAGGAAATTGGATTAATCTATTTTGTGGCAAATTTCCCTAAATCCCAATATCTCTCAATTTTCGCCACAATATCAATAAAAAAGGCTTGTTGTGTTCCCCTATTCTCGCCCCCCCTCGAAGGGGGCGAAGGAAGGAACAACAACAACAATAAATAACATAATGGAAAATTCCGAAACACTTTATAGGTGCAAATACTACATTAGGCTAAAAATCCCCTTATATTACTAAAAATGGTTCTTCTTCAATTTAGTTGAAAGCAAAGGCAGGCATTACCATTTTTATTCTAAGGAGATCTATCTTTGCTCTCCC
>JAIDSL010000136.1 GCA_029061255.1 Muribaculaceae bacterium | reverse complement strand
TGGAGGTTCTCCCCAATTCTCAACGCCTATCAGCGCAATGGAATCTCTTTTCCCTGCTTTATTTCTAACTATGAAATCATGATCATTATTGAGCATTTTCCATCCGGCATCAGCTTGAAATTTCTTAAGGGCCTCCAGATTCTCTTCTTTGGCAGCTTGAGATGGCCAGTCGACATAATCGCCATAATCATGATTGCCGAGGATTGAGTAGACTCCGTCGGTGGCTTCAAGTTTTGAAAGTATCTTAGCGAAGGGTTTCACTTCATCTGCCTTTTGGTTGACAAGATCGCCTGTGAAAACAATAAGGTCCGGCCTTAAATTATTGACATTGGTGACGAAATCTGTAATGAATTTTGTGTCAGTGCCCCATGTGCCGAGATGCAGGTCGGAAATTTGAACAATCCGGTATCCGTCGAAGCTTTCCGGCAGGCGTTCAGAATTCACAGTGAGGTTTACGTGCTGAGTGTGTGTACGGGTGTAAAGGATTCCGTGCCACACAAGGGCAAATCCAAGGATCCCTAATCCTCCGCCGACGTAATTGAGCCAAGTCCATCTCCTTCCTCTGAAAATGAGTGGAATCCTTCCAATAATAGAGAAAATGCAATAGATAAGCTTCGGAATATATATACTGAGATATACGGTCAGCATCCACATTATGGCATATACACCCCCATCAAGATCTCTTCTGGGGAGAGCCACTACCACACCAAGAAATATCCACAGTAAAAAAGAAGAAATAGCATAGGCATTGCTGAATGCCCATCGATTTCTCGATTTTCCCTGGCGAATATCGGTCCATATATAGAAGTCAACAAGTATGCTGACAGCAAAAAGCGTTATAATTACGGGTAAGGGCAATCTCATCACTCAAATCCTCCTAATATTGATTTTAATTTGTTTTTGAGCGGGTTGGCATACATGATGAGAATCATCTCACGCATGAATGAATGCTCTTCTTCTGTTATATCTTCCACATCTATCTTCGTCAGCTGGCTTTCAAAATAGGCGAGGCATTCCTGCTTTTCTTCCTGTGTGTATTTGTGGGCAAATCGGTCGGTCGAGTGCAGGGTATCGTAAGCCACATAGTTTATAGGGAAAATTTCATAGCCTCTGTGGATTGCTGAGTCTATAAGAGCACACACATATTTTGCGGCTTTATTAGTGTCTTTGAATTCTCCAATCTCGTCAATCCTTACATTTATACGGGGGGTGAGTTGGAAATGCACTTTTCCCTTGAATTTCAGAAGACCGATCTCCATTGAGAAAAGATCATCACGCTGTGATTTCTTGAAGTCGGGATTTCGTCTTCTCTGGAGGAATTCCTTGACTTTCAGATAGTCGTTGGGGTCATACTCGTAGCTGATTGATACGGGCATAAGGTTGATTTCCTTAATCTTCTGCATAAAAGTGCCTTCTCCGCCCATGGAAAGCATTTTGATCAAAGATTCCTGGGTGTGGTCGCTTGAATCTTTTGCCCTACCTTCACGTTGGGCAATCCATACTGATTCATGCTTCTCAATGATGGCATAATGAATATATGCAGAAAGCTTCTTGGCGGCTTCAAGTCCTTCCCGCAGCCCTGTGTTGCGTTTCACGATGAAGCTATTGTTAAGCCTGACAAGATCAGAAATCCAATCAAAAACAAGAAGATTATTGCCTATCGCAACCTCAGATGTCGGCCAACCTCTGCGAAGGAATGTCAGGTTGAGAAAAGATGCATCAAGCACGATGTCCCTATGGTTGGTGATAAAAGTGTAGCTGAG
Source organism: Muribaculaceae bacterium (assembly GCA_029061255.1). Taxonomy (GTDB): domain Bacteria; phylum Bacteroidota; class Bacteroidia; order Bacteroidales; family Muribaculaceae; genus Lepagella. The sequence goes on along the minus strand of JAIDSL010000136.1, from coordinate 19,841 downwards.
AGCCGGGTTGAAATATTTTGCTCCCCCTAAAGTAATGCCTGAGGTAGTCGTCTTTCCAAGCATCTCAAGGAAAGGGAACATAATCTTGTGCTGGAAATCATTCCTGTTGTTGATATGCTTTAATTCATCTATGAGTGCAGGGATATCTTCTTGAGGCATCACATAAGATATTGCATGAAGAAACCCCGGATCTTTTATTAGCTTATCCAGGATCGTGCGGAAGACCGAGTCATCGTGTGGAGCTATATCGCTGAAATCGAAATCCTTGTTTGTCATCTCAACACTTCTTGTATTTTGGGTCGGCGGCTTTCGCCGCACTGAATATTAGTAATTTATGATTTTTCGATTTTGCGTTTATCAACACACAAAATCAAGAGTTCGGAGTTATCGTAAAACGCAAACCGCTCGACGCATAACCTTTTCGCTACTCAATTGCAAAGTTACAAAATTTATCCGTATATTCAAAACGAAAAACCATAGATTTTCTAAATCCAACACTCTTTTTTCTTTTCCCTATCTTCTGCAGCTTACGAAGGATAATATATTGTCAGAATTTAGATGCTCTTCGATACAAAGCAATGCCTATAATGAGATATACTATGTTTGGTATCTCCATAGCTACAGCCGGTGAAGTATAACCGTTGATGGCAAAGGATGATGTGATGGTGCTAAAAAGTATATAGCTGAAGCTCAAGGCAAGTCCTATACCGATATTTATGCCCATACCACCTTTCACCTTCTTTGAAGACAGAGACATACCTATAAGAGTAAGGATGAAAGCAGCTGCAGTTTCGGCAAGTCTCTTTTCTCGTTCTATCTCAAATTTCTTGATGTTGGCAACTCCTCGCATCTTCTGCTTTTTTATATAATCGGTAAGTTGCGGAGTTGTAAGCATTTCCTGGTCGTTGGAAGCGATAAGGAAGTCTTTTGGCTCAATGGGTATGATGCTGTCGAGGGTGATGCCTTTTCTGATTTTTTCATTCATCCCATCAAAATCCCTTATCATGTAGTCTTTTAGTTTCCAATGATATTGTCGAGTTGAATCATACTCCACTGCGCTTGCAGTAAGACGCGATATGATGGCTTTCCCATCGAACTTGTCGAGCGAAAAACGATATCCTTGCTTTGTAGTATTGTCAAATCTGCCGAAATAAGCCACTTCTCCCGGACGCACCATCAACTGGATGTTTGTGCCGTAAGCAACCGCCTTATTCCTGACGTACTTATTGGTGTATGCAATTCGATCTACATTAGTGGGAGGAATAATGTAGTTAGACAAAGCAAAAGTCAAGGCAGCTATTATTGCGGCTCCTATCATATAAGGACGAAGAAGACGCCGGAACGTAATGCCGCTCGAGAGCATCGCAATAATTTCCGAATTATCAGCAAGCTTCGTGGTAAAGAATATTACAGAAATGAAGACAAAGAGTGGAGAAAGCTGATTAGCGAAATAAGGAAGGAACGACGCAAAGTAGTCGAAGATCGTTTCCTTGAGTGGAGCTGTAAGGAATGCATCAAGTTTCTCTGTTATGTCAAACATTGCGATGACAAGGAGGAGAAGGAGAGTGGCGAGAAAATATGTGCCTAAGAACTTACCAAGGATATACCTGTCAATTATTGGAAGAGGATTCTTGAATTTGAAATTCAATTTGAATCCTTTCCTTTTCTTTTTATCTTTTGGAGATTCGACCTTTTTTTCTGCACCTTCGTTGGCGTTCTCTTCAGGCAAAATCACTGCATCCTCCTGAAGAAGGGTATCATCAAGGTTTGTTTCTGCCTTTATCAACTCTTCTTCATGATTGCTGTCGAGTATGTTTTCTTCTTTTGCCATCCAATTCTTAAATCAAAAAATTCTTACATTCGAGAAGTCACTCGTGCTATCATATCCCTTTTCCATACGGGGAAATCTCCGTCTTCTATGTGTTTTCGAGCCTCTCCTACAAGCCAAAGATAGAATCCAAGATTGTGGATGCTTGCTATCTGCATGGCAAGCAGTTCGTTTGCTATAAATAAGTGACGGACATATGCCTTGGAATACACTTCATCGACATAAGTCGGACCGCCCGGATCAAGAGGACTAAAGTCGTCGGCCCATTTCTTGTTGCGCATGTTCATGATTCCATTGCGTGTGAAGAGCATACCGTTGCGTCCATTGCGGGTTGGCATCACGCAGTCCATCATGTCGACACCTCGATCAATAGCCTCAAGGATATTTGCAGGAGTCCCCACTCCCATAAGATAACGTGGACGGTCAATGGGAAGTATGTCGTTGACAATTTCAATCATCTCATACATCTTCTCTGTCGGTTCCCCGACGGCAAGTCCCCCTATTGCGTTGCCGTCAGCTCCTAAGTCAGCTACAAATTTTGCGGCTTCCTTACGCAATTCTGGATATACACATCCCTGTACAATAGGGAAGAATGTCTGTCGATATCCATAGAGACCTTCTGTCTCATTATATCGTTTCCATCCTCGTTCAAGCCATCTTGTTGTAAGTCCGAGAGATTTTTTTGCATAATCATAGTCAGAATCTCCCGGAGGACACTCGTCGAGCGCCATCATAATGTCAGCTCCAATCACTCTTTGGATGTCTACAACACCTTCCGGAGTAAACAGATGCTTGCTCCCATCGATATGGCTTCTGAAATGTGCACCTTCTTCCGTCAGTTTTCGGTTGCCCGACAAAGAAAACACCTGAAATCCACCTGAATCAGTCAGTATGGGCAATTCCCAACCATTGAATTTGTGAAGTCCACCGGCCTGGCGGAGGATTTCAAGTCCGGGCCTTAGATATAGGTGGTAAGTGTTGCCGAGAATGATCTGTGCCTTTATGTCATCGCGAAGCTCATGCTGATGCACAGCTTTGACGCTGCCAACGGTGCCGACAGGCATAAAGATGGGAGTCTTTATCTCGCCGTGAGCGGTCGTAATAAGTCCTGCCCTGGCAGAGGTGCCGGGGCAGGTGTGTTGAAGCTTGAACTCAAGTGATCTCACTTTATAATATCGTACTTTTTAAATACTTTTTGGATGGCTTCGAGTGAACGTGTCACCTGATCTTTTGTATGTGTAGCCATCAGTGAGTAGCGGATAAGGGTGTCTTGAGGAGCAACAGCCGGCGACACCACAGGATTGACGAATACACCTTCTTCAAGAAGGTCGCGCGTCACAGCGAAAGTCTTATAGTCGTCGCGGATGAAGAGAGGAATAATCGGAGTTGAGGTGTTGCCGATCTCGCATCCCATGGCACGGAAATTCTCAAGAGCATAGTTGGTTATGTCCCAAAGATGCTGCTGACGCTCAGGTTCATTGAGCATTATGTCCATAGCTGCGAGTGCTGCAGCTGTTGAAGCCGGGGTGATTGATGCTGTGAAGATGTAGCTTCTTGAATGGTGACGAAGGAAATTGGTGATTTCTTTGTCGGTAGCAATGAATCCTCCCAAGGATGCAAATGATTTTGAGAATGTACCCATGATTAGGTCTACATCTTTGGTAAGACCGAAGTGGTTGACAACTCCACGGCCACCTTCTCCGAATACTCCGATACCATGAGCCTCATCTACCATCAGGCTCGCATCATATTTCTTTGCCAAGTCTACCATCTCAGGAAGCTTGGCAACGTCACCTTCCATAGAGAAGACACTGTCGGTGACAATAAGCTTGATGCTTTCCGGCTTGCACTTCTTAAGCACATTCTCAAGCGACTCCATGTCGTTGTGCTTGTATTTCAGAGGCTGGGAGAATGAAAGCCTGCGTCCTTCTACAATAGAGGCATGGTCTTGTTCGTCACAAATCACATAGTCTTCACGACCGGTCAAAGTGCTTACGACTCCAAGATTTGTACCGAATCCGGTGGAGTAAACTATAGCGTCATCTTTTCCCACATAGTCTGCGATGCGGGCCTCAAGCTCTTTATGGATATCGAGAGTGCCGTTGAGAAATGGACTTCCGGCCATTCCTGTGCCGTACTTCTTTGTGGCTTCCACGGCCGCCTCAATCACCTTCGGATGGTTGGTGAGTCCCATATAGGAATTGGATCCGAACATCAGGACCTTTTTGCCGTTCATGAGAACCTCGGTGTTTTGTTCACTTGAGATGGGACGGAAATATGGATACACTCCCGCAGCCTTTGCTTTCTGCGGGGCATCGTATTGCGATAGCTTTTCCTGTAGTTTCTTCATATTTTTTTCTATTATCGCCTCATTCGGCGGACCCTTTTGGGAATATAGTACTCTTAGAGTGCAAAATTAGTAAAAATATCTTAATATTACGTTATTTTTTGTTATTTTTTTCATTTTTGTCAGTTATGACATAGGTTTTGACAATCATTTTAACGAGTTTTTGATGTAATCTTAAAATAATAAACAATTGATGTATAATATTTTGAAATAAAATAAAGGCACTTTTTCATGAAAAGTGAAACATTTAGCACGTCATTTGTTAATATTACAGACGAGGGCAAAAAACTAAGGTTTCCCGAAGGATTCATTAGGAAGCTCTCAAGATAGAAATAACGAAAATTATTAACTAAATCTAAAAAGAATAAAATATCATGGGAAAGATTATTGGTATTGACCTTGGCACCACAAACAGTTGTGTTGCCGTACTTGAAGGTAAAGACCCTGTTGTAATACCTAACGCCGAAGGCCGTAACACCACTCCATCTGTAGTGGCATTTGTAGACGGTGGCGAAAGAAAAGTAGGTGATCCTGCAAAGCGTCAGGCTGTCACCAATCCGACAAGAACTATCTATTCGATCAAGCGCTTCATGGGTGAGAAATGCTCACAGGTAGAAGACGAGATCAAGCGTGTTCCTTATAAAGTAGTTTGCCAGAATGATATCCCGAAGGTTGATATCGATGGCCGTGACTATACTCCGCAGGAGATTTCTGCAATGATCCTTCAGAAGATGAAGAAGACTGCTGAGGATTATCTTGGTCAGGAAGTGACTGAGGCAGTGATCACAGTTCCTGCATACTTCGACGACTCTCAGCGTCAGGCTACTAAGGAAGCCGGTGAGATCGCAGGCCTTAAGGTTCGCCGTATCGTGAACGAGCCTACAGCTGCAGCCCTTGCTTATGGCCTTGACAAGAGCCAGACAGAGCAGAAGATCGCAGTGTTTGACCTTGGTGGTGGTACATTTGATATCTCCATCCTCGAACTTGGCGACGGCGTATTTGAGGTTAAGTCTACCAACGGTGACACTCACCTCGGTGGTGATGACTTCGACCATGTAATCATCGACTGGCTTGCTGATGAGTTTAAGAAAGATGAAGGGGTTGATCTCCGTCAGGACCCGATGGCTATGCAGCGTCTGAAGGAAGCTGCTGAGAAGGCAAAGGTAGAACTTTCAAGCTCTACTTCTACTGAAATCAACCTTCCTTACATCACAGCGACTGCTTCAGGTCCTAAGCACCTTGTAAAGACCCTTACTCGTGCTAAATTTGAGCAGCTTTCTGAGAAGCTTATCGATGCAGTTGCCGCTCCTTGTGTTCAGGCTCTTAAGGATGCAGGTCTTTCTGCAAGCGAGATCAACGAAGTTATCCTCGTAGGTGGTTCCACCCGTATTCCTGCTATCCAGGCAAAGGTTAAGGAAATCTTCGGTAAAGAACCTAATAAGTCAGTTAACCCTGATGAGGTTGTAGCTATCGGTGCTGCTATCCAGGGTGGTGTACTTAGCGGTGATGTGAAAGACGTGCTTCTTCTTGATGTCGTGCCTCTTTCAATCGGTATCGAGACTATGGGTGGCGTAATGACCAAGCTTATCGACGCCAACACTACCATCCCAACCCGTAAGAGTGAGACTTTCTCAACTGCAGCTGATAATCAGCCCGAAGTTACAATCCGTGTCCTTCAGGGTGAACGTCCGATGGCAGCTGACAACAAGCTCCTCGGTGAGTTCAATCTTGGTGGTATTGCACCCGCTCCGCGTGGTGTTCCACAGATCGAAGTTACATTTGAGGTTGATGCAAACGGTATCCTTAACGTAACTGCTAAGGATAAGGCTACCGGCAAGGAACAGTCAATCCGTATCGAGGCTTCTTCCGGTCTTACTGAAGCTGAAATCAACCGTATGCGTGACGAGGCTAAGGCTAATGAGGCTGCAGATAAGAAGGCTAAGGAACGTGTTGACAAGCTCAACCACGCTGACTCTATGATCTTCCAGACTGAAAAGCAGCTCAAAGAACTTGGTGACAAGATTCCTGCTGACAAACTCGCTCCGGTGAATGCAGCTCTCGACCGTCTGAAAGAAGTCCACAAACAGCAGCTCGTAGAAGACATCGACTCAGCTGAAAAGGCTCTTAGCGATGCACTTCAGGCAGCAGCTCAGGACATCTATGCAGCACAGCAGCAGGCTGGCGCAGCAGGCGCAGGCGCACAGCAGCAGGCTCCTAACCCTGACGAAAAAGACGTGACAGACGTTGATTTCGAGGAAGTGAAGTAAAAAAAGACAGTACATATACATACCCGTAAATAATATGTCTTGCGGCGTACAACCGAGAAGGTTGCACGCCGCTTCTTCTTTATAAAACCGTACTCATATTTTTCTTACACAAATAAATGAGACACAAATAAAAGCGGATTCTTGAGGTAAAGGTCAAGAATCCGCTTCGCTTACATCTTCATTTCGCTTTGATTAACTTCCAAGAGGAGCAAAGTTGCTGAGGGGATTACCCGGTTTCGCTGAATCCATCAGCTTTTCAGAGAAACTGAAAGAGGCTGCGTCCGGATCTGTTACTACTGATAGCAATGCCGGGCCTTCAGCTTTAAGCCAACGTTTCATGGCCTCCTCGAGCTCTGACGGATCATCTATCGTTTCAGCTTGGAACCCGATTGTATTCGCCATCTTACCGAAATCCGGGTTTGTCAGATTGGTTTCGTTAGGAGTAAGTCCTGCCATTTCCATTTCCCATTTCACAAACGCAAGGGTTCGGTTGTCAGCAACCAATAGTTTTACGGGGAGTTGGTATTGTATAATTGTCAATAGCTCGCCCATAAGCATTGAAAAACCGCCGTCGCCGCAGACCGCTATTACTTGCCTATTCGGACAAGCAAACTTTGCACCAATCGCCATCGGCATAGCGTTTGCCATCGATCCATGTGTGAACGAGCCAATCATCCGCCGGTCTTTTTTCTGTGTGAGATAATGGGATGTCCACACATTATTCATACCGGTATCAACTGTGAAGACTGCATCATCATCAGCCAACCTATTGAGTAGACTGAGCATATATTCCGGCCTTACACAACCTTTGACACCGGGATTTTTTACTGGTTCATCAAATTTTTGCTTGATAGAAGCAAAATCTGCGAGAGCTTTATCGAGGAATGTTGTATCTGTCTTTGGTTCTATCTTTGGTAACAGGGCTGATAGGAAGAGACCGGCATCAGCTCTTATAGCGACATCAACTTTCGTTTTACGCCCCAAGCGCTCTGCCCGTACATCTACCTGGATTATCTTTTTGTCAGTAGGAAAGAAACCGGGATATGGAAAATTCATACCAATGAGAATTATTACATCCGCTGACTTTATAGCATCTACGCACGACCACATACCGAGATATCCCATATGCCCCACATAGTTCTTGCAAACTCCAGATAATTCAAGCTGGCTCTTGTAAGTCGTTCCGACCGGAGCCTTGACTTTTTCTGATAGTTCATTTACCAAGGCTGAAGCATTTTTGGCTCCTGAGCCGGCAAATATAACTACCGATTTTGCATTATTGATAAGGTTGGCGGCTGCCGTTATTTCCTCATTAGATGGCTGCGGAAGCCTTTGGGTATAAAGTGCCTTTGTTGAAGCGTAAGAATCAACCGCCGGTTGACCGATGACATCTGCGGGTAGTCCTATTATACCGACTCCTCCACGTCCGATAGCTTCCTGCATAGCTGCCTGAAGCATGTGTGGAACCTGAGTGGGGGTAGTTGCCATCTCATTGTAGACATTGCAGTTTGAGAATAGGAGAGTAGGGTTTGTCTCCTGAAAATATTCAGTGCCGAACATGGAGGAAGCGCATGTGGATGCAATAGCCAATACCGGTGCGTTGCTACGCTGAGCATCATATAGACCATTGATCAGATGTACATGTCCCGGACCGCTGCTGCCGGCGCAAGCAGCAAGTTTTCCTGTAAGTTGAGCTTCGGCGCTCGCAGCAAATGCTCCTGATTCTTCATGGCGCATATGCACGAATTTTACTCGACCATCTCTGACTATTGCATCTGTAAGATCATTAAGACTATCACCGGTTATTGCATAAAGATGCTTTACTCCGGCATCAGCGATCATTTCCTCCACTTGGTCAGCGACTTTCATTTCCTGTTTGTCGTTTTTCATAATATCGTTTAAAAAAAGTTATACATAACTGTAATATAAACACTTTCTTGAAAAGCTTGGTTGACTAATCGGGAAATAATAATTTTATGAGATGGGGTCTAAGCTAAGAATAATCTGATGTGAATTTGGCATATGACAAAAAAATGATTACTTTTGCTATTGATAAAGCTTTATTAACCGTTTCTGCATTATTGCGATTGCAATTTATAAAGTTATGGAGAAGCAAAATTCATAGATTATGGAATGCGAATTTAATAAGGATATGGATGGCAACGCATCCGAGGAGGTCAAGCTGGGGAGGCATGTGACTTGGGTTGGTTTCTGGACCAATGCCGGGCTATCGGTGCTAAAGATACTTGCCGGTGTATTCGGGCGTTCATCAGCTATGATTGCCGATGGTGTGCATTCAGCTTCCGACCTTGTGACAGACGTTGCTGTATTGATTGTGATCGGTGTATCTCGTAAAAAAGCTGATTCTTCCCATTCTTACGGACATGGAAAGATTGAGACTTTTGTGACGTTTCTTATATCTTTGCTGTTGGGTGCAGTTGGCATCGGAATTTTGGTAGATGGCGTGGAAAGAGGTATTTCTTTCTTTAGAGGAGGAGAGATTCTTCAGCCGACATGGATAGCTTTGGCAATGGCAGTGGTCTCAATACTTGTGAAGGAATGGCTGTTTCGTTTTACTCGCTCCACAGCAAGGAAAATTGGTTCGTCAGCGATGGAAGCAAATGCATGGCACCACCGTTCAGATGCATTTTCTTCTCTCGCTACCTTCGCAGGCATTGCCGGTGCAATGTTCCTCGGTCCCAATTGGCGGTTTCTTGATCCATTGGCTGCTGTCATAGTAAGCGCCTTAATCATTGCGATGGCATGCAACATGGCAAAAGATTCTGTAAAGGAATTGTTGGAGGCATCATTACCGAAAGAAGAATCTGAACGAATACGCAGCATTATTGAGTCGACACCCGGCGTGATTGACTATCATCATTTTCGATCTCGAAGCAATGGAAATACAAAGATTATTGATTTTCATATCAAACTTGATCCTGATTTGTCATTAAGGGCTGCCCATGATATCGCTACTAATGTAGAGCATCGCATAAAAAATGAATTTGGCCCCGCTGTGGTAAATATCCACATGGAGCCATATCATCCTTTTAAAGATTAGACCTCAGTGCTCTGAAATTTTATGAGATGGGGCCTTAGTATCGGTAAAGCTTTACGTGTAGTATCTTATAGTCATCGACACCAATACGTACATGACGGCCTTGATGTGTCTCATCGCCGTTTAGTCGGCGTATTACTTTGAAAGATCCGTCAGGATTTATATCAATTTCATCGCAACTCAAGATGCCAATACGCTCTTTGCCGTTCCATTTGTTTTCAGAAGAATCATCATCGGAAAGCATAAAGCCGTCTTCTCCGAGTTTCTTCTCTTTGGTGTTGTCTTCCGGTGATTCCCATTTCACGACGATTCCTGTCCCGGCAATCAAATACTCATCCTTTCCGAGACGTATCACCATTCCGCCGCCGTCCGGCCAAATGCTTCCATCTGTGGCACGACTGTCCCATGGCAGTGTAAAGAAATGAGAGGAAGTGGTCTTCAGTCCGTCGGCTTCTACGACTTTTGACTCTTTTGCATTATCTCCGTCGAAAAGCATTCCGTAGCTGGCATATTTATCATTGCAGTAGGGTTCAAGTTTCTTGAGCAGACTATATGCCTGCTTGAGTCTGGATACTTCTTCTTTAGATGCGTTTTCTATTGAGAAAGGGCTAAATCCTATAGCATTATGTTCTCCAATGGCGTAAAAAGCGTGAGTGCCGCTGTTGGCGGAACGTCTTATCTCCGGAATGAAGAGGGGATTTTCAGCAAAATCATATTGCTGAAACCATGGTGCAAAAGGAGGATCGTATAGGTCGGGTGATATAAAATCAACAGATGGAGCGCCGGCTTTCCAGATATTCCCCAATCGAGCTATGGGACCTGCCGATGGATATTGTCCGGGACGGCGTCCACGGCTATCGAGGGCTGCATTGACATACAGGGGAGTGGACGGAAGGTATTCACGTGCTGACTTTGCGAGTTGCTCAACATACTGAGAATAATACCATGCCATAAACATTTCATCGGCATAGTCTTGCTCTTCGGCCAAATCTTTCCATTCTGTTCCCGGTCTTACCCGGATTTTACGAGCCAATGATTCCGGGACACCTTTTGAATATACTTTGTTGGCAAGATTAGAATGGTCGCGTGCAGATTCAAGCATTCCTATCTCATTTTCAATCTGGATCATGCTTATGGTCTTATTCTTGTCGTTCTCTTTTATGTAACCGAGCAAAGCATTGAATGCCTTTAAATCTGCATTTAGAACGTTTTCGCTGAACGCACTCAAAATTTCCAAAGGCTTCCCATTCTCTGTCACTGCTCTTGGAAATCTCTTTACATCTGTTTTTACCCAAGAAGGAGCATAGCAGCTCATTGAGTTTTTCCAAGCTCCAAACCATAACAACACCAGTTTTAGGTTATTTGCCTCAGCGGTTGCAATAGCTTCGTCAAGAAGAGAGAAATCGAATTGACCTTCTAATGGCTCGACGAGTTCCCAATACACAGGCATTAAAACCGTATTGAGACCCATCTCCTGAAGTTTGGGAAAGATGGTATGGATATCTTCAATTGATGAGGCGGAAGAATTACCGAGTTCTCCTCCAAGTATAAGATAGCCTGGCGTTCTGGTTGTCTTACCTTCTATAGATGGTATTATGAAAGTCAAGAAGAGCAAGACCGTAGTAAAAAATTTATTCATAGAGATCGGATTATAGTATGAGGACGCACGAGCCGTGCGTCCCTACGAGATTTTTGAGAAACTTAGCGTTTTGAGTCAAGTAGTTCTTTGGATGGATTGGTGTAGTTGTCAATTCCAAGCTCAACTGGTATCATTTCATCAAGCGTATGCATAGAGAGCCTGGTAGGTTTTAGTCCGGCCTTATCTCCAAAATATTCGAGGCATCCATCGCGCCACCATATTGCATCTTTATGCTGGGTGAGAAGACGGCTTTCAATATCTGAGTATATTTCAGGACTTGTGCATCCATCAAGATTTTGCCATATTTCTCGCATTTCAGCTACCCCATCCACTCCCTTGTCGTAATGGCGGTTGATGGCTTCCCAGACAGTTTCGCCTGATGGAAGTTTGTGGTCCCAATCGAGATGATGAAACCATAAAAGGTATTTCTCAGGACATGTGGCTACATTCTCGAGAGTGTCGGAAAGAGGAGAGGGGTATTGAGCTGTGGCTCCACTTCCAGTGGCAACTGTCCTGTCGAATCCAATTCCGTCCTTATCGGCCCTGTGATAGTATTTTGGCAACCAGTCGGGACGAGCCCCTGCCGGGTCACACCATGGTTGGGGGCCGTAGTGATGGCCAAAAGCAAAGAGATGGTGAAGCCCCATCGGCATCATATAGTCTACCACATTCTCGCGGCTTTCCATCATCATCTTTTTAAATTCAGGCATTTGTGCATCATCGAGAGTAAGCCAAGGAGTCATTTCCGCCCATTCTTCTGCTATTTCTTCAGATTTGAGTGTCGGATCCCAAGCGAGTCTGCCGAAAGCATACCAGTTAGCTTGGGCGAGAGGATGGCCGGTCATATTTTCGTCATCACCAATATTTGCTACTCCTGCCACTCCTTTGATGTTACCGGAGGGAGCTTCATCAAAAAATTCCTCCCACATAGGAGCAAGATATGCGAGATGGTTGGCATGCCCGAGATACTCTTGTGTGACTTGGAGCTCTGCAATAAGCGGAGTTTTTGTCATTCCGGCGAAGAGAGGGCTATATGGTTCGCGAGGTTGAAAGTCTACAGGACCGTTCTTGACTTGCACCATGACATTATCGGCAAACTTTCCATCGAGAGGATTGAACTCCACATATGCCTGCTTGGCACGGTCAGGATCGGAAGGTGAGTAGACGAAAGCGCGCCACATCACTACACCATTGTATGGCTTTAATGCCTTGGCGAGCATATTTGCCCCGTCGGCATGTGTGCGTCCAAAATCGCATGGTCCCGGTTGCCCTTCACTGTTTGCTTTGACAAGGAATCCTCCAAAATCAGGAATCAAAGTGTATATTTCCTTAGCTTTATCTTTCCACCACTTGGCTACATCTTTATTAAGAGGATCTGCAGTGTCAAGCCCTCCAATCACACTTGGAGAGGCAAAATTTACTGATAGGTAAACTTTTATACCATAAGGTCGTAGAATGTCGGCTATCTCTGCTACGCGATTCAGAATTTCCGGAGTCAGCATATTGGGAGAGGCATTCACATTGTTAAGCACCGTCCCGTTGATACCCGCCATTGCATTCGCAAGTGCGTATTTATTATAAAGTGATATCTGTTCTTCTGTCAGTGGTGAGTCCCAGTTCCATATGCTTTTTCCGGCATATCCACGTTCTATTGTGCCGTCAAGATTATCCCAATGGTTAAGCACCCTTACAGAATGCACCGGAGAGTCAGTCCTGTCGTAGCATGAAGCCGGTCGGTAGAGCGAAAGAGCACCATAAAGGAGTCCCTGTCCGGAAGGGGAAGTGACAGTCAAAGTATGGTTTAGGCTGTCGACAGATATAGTGTAGGCCTCATTGCTATTGAAGCTCTGTTTTTTTTCAATTAGAACGATTTTATTGAAATAATCGTCGGGAGCGTAATTTGAGAGAATTCCGGCAGCATTAAGGGCAATGGGGTTTTTACCCTTATAATCTACAGTGCAGGATGTGTCATTGGCTGTCGGTAGCCAAAGATGGGAGTCGCTTCTCTCAGCTGTTGCAGAGAAACATATGGAAGCTAAGAAAGAAATTAATAATAATCGAGCCATAATAATAAAGCGCCTCTCCGAGGCTAATTTATTCGTTAGGTACTACATCAAGTTAATCCTTGTGTTTCTGCATAATCATGAGGTCACCGACCTCATAAGAGAAAAGGGAAGGCAGGAGGCTGCCTTCCCAAGTTTTGTGCTTTAAGTCGTACGTTTTGCGATGTACGATATCTGTAATTAAGCGTACATGTTGATGATAGCTTCGTAGAGCTCCTGCTTGCCGGAAGTCTGAGCTGGCTCATTTACTTCGCGACCGATTTCAGCAAGCTGTTCGAGAGTGAGCTTACCTTCCTCGAATTCCTTACCCTTGCCGCTGTCGAATGAAGCATAGCGGTCAGCAAGCATCTTCTTGTAAGGAGACTTCTCAAGAACGTTTGCAGCACATTCGAGTGCACGTGCCATTGCGTCCATACCTGCGATGTGAGCGATGAAGATATCCTCGAGGTCGGTAGAGTTGCGGCGAGTCTTTGCGTCGAAGTTTGTACCGCCTGTGCCAAGACCACCGTTGCGGATGATCTGCATCATAGCCTGAGTGAGCTCATAGTTGTCGATGGGGAACTGGTCAGTATCCCAGCCGTTCTGATAGTCACCACGGTTAGCGTCGATGCTGCCGAGCATACCGTTGTCGACTGCTACTGCGAGTTCGTGTTCGAATGTGTGGCCTGCAAGAGTAGCGTGGTTAACCTCGATGTTCACCTTGAAGTCTTTTTCAAGACCGTGAGCCTTAAGGAAACCAATTACTGTCTCGGTGTCAACGTCATACTGGTGCTTGCTGGGCTCCATGGGCTTCGGCTCGATAAGGAATGTGCCGGTGAAGCCTTTGCTGCGAGCATAGTCGCGAGCCATAGTGAGCATGGTTGCAAGGTGCTCTTTCTCACGCTTCTGGTCAGTGTTGAGGAGGCTCATATAGCCTTCACGACCACCCCAGAATACGTAATTCTGACCGCCGAGCTCGATAGTAGCGTCGATGGCATTCTTGATCTGAACTGCAGCGCGAGCCACTACGTCGAAGTCAGGGTTGGTAGCAGCACCGTTCATATAGCGGCCGTTGCCGAATACGTTTGCAGTGCCCCAGAGGTTCTTGATGTTTGTGCCCTGCATCTTTTCCTTGATGTAAGCCACAACAGCCTTGAGGTTAGCTTCGTATTCCTCAACAGAATTACCTTCTTCTACGAGGTCAACATCGTGGAAGCAGAAGTATTCAACACCAAGTTTCTCCATGATTTCGAAACCTGCGTCAACTTTGTTCTTAGCACGTTCTACTGCAGTCTCACCTACATTCCAGGGGAACTTCTTAGTGCCACCACCAAACTGGTCGCCTCCCTCTGCGCAGAGAGTGTGCCACCAAGCCATAGCAAACTTGAGCCATTCTTTCATTGGTTTGCCGAGGATAAGCTTCTCAGCATCATAGTAACGATAGGCGAGGGGATTGTAGCTTGAAGTGCCCTCGAACTTGATTTTCCCTATGCCGGGAAAGTATTCTTTCTGTGCCATTGTTGTGTTTTATTTTGGTTTTTAGGTTATTTTGTTAAATTCATAATTCATAATGCATAATTCATAATTGTTTGAGAGAGCGCAGACGACTATGAACTGTAAATCATGCATTGTGCATTTTAGAGAGTCTATCCTTCCAAAGCTTATAGGCTTTGAGGTAAGGCTCGCGGTCGGCAGGAGGATTGATCTCTGTGATTTTCTTGAGAGTAGCAAAAGCCTCGTTGTTGTCTTTGTAAATTCCTGCGCCGATGCCTGCACCCTTAGCTGCGCCTACGCTGCCGTCAGTCTCATAGAGCTTAATGGTAGCTCCGCTGACAGCTGCAAGAGTCTCGCGGAAGAGAGGGCTTAGGAACATGTTTGCGTGGCCTGCATGGATAGTGTCAACCTTGATTCCCATAGCCTCGGTGATCTCAATGCCATACATGAATGAGAAAACGATGCCTTCCTGGGCTGCTCTCATGAGGTGAGCTTTGTTGTGTATGTTGAAGTTGATACCGAATATTGAGCATCCTATCTCCTCATTCTGGAGAATGCGTTCCGCTCCATTGCCAAAGGGAATGATAGAGACACCTTCGGCTCCAACCGGAACGGACTCTGCCATACGGTTCATATCATCGTAGCTCATGCCGGGGTCTGCGATATTTTTCTTGATCCAGCTATTGAGGATGCCGGTGCCGTTGATGCAGGTAAGGACTCCTACGCGAGGTTCTTCAGCAGTGTGATTTACATGAGCAAAGCAGTTTACCCTTGATTTCGGGTCGCAGTCGATCTTGCCATTGACAGCATATACCACTCCTGATGTTCCGCCGGTTGCTGCAATTTCTCCGGGATTAAATACATTAAGGCTTAATGCGTTGTTTGGTTGGTCGCCTGCACGGTATGTGACGGGTGTGCCGGGTTCGAGTCCAAGTTCCTTAGCCGGCTCGGGGAGAAGTCGGCCCTGAATACTGAAGGTTGGCTTCACTTCAGGAAGGATTTCCATATCATAACCGAAGTAGTCCATAAGGAACTTAGCGGGAGCATTTTCCTTAAAGTCCCAGAGCACGTAGTTGGATATTCCCTCAGGGGTAGTGCATATTTCGCCGGTCATCTTCATTGCGATGTAGTCGGCAGGGAGCATTATCTTGTAGATTTTCTCAAACACTTCCGGTTCATTCTCCTTTACCCATGCAAGCTTAGCAGCCGTGAAGTTGCCGGGAGAGTTGAGAAGGTGAGTCAGACATTGCTCTTCACCAAGCTCCTCGAATGCCTTTTGTCCGTAGGGCACAGCACGCGAGTCGCACCAGATTATTGCATCGCGAAGCAGGTTGCGGTCTTTGTCGATGCATACGAGTCCGTGCATCTGGAAAGAAAATCCGATGGCCTTGATGTCAGCAGGGTTAACTTTGGAGGCATCAAGAACACTTTTTGTTACCTCCTTAATATATTCCCACCAGTTTTCCGGATTCTGCTCTGCCCATCCCGGCTTAAGAGCTTTGATAGGAGCTTCTGACTTCGGGAAGAAATCGGTAGCTACACATTTTCCGCTTTTGGCGTCAACGATACTTGCCTTTACGGAGGAAGTACCTATGTCGTAACCTAATAAGTACATTTGATGTCGTGTTTATGGTATAAATATTATGGTTCTATCTTTTGCTAATGGGCATAAAAAGCCTCTTTAGTCTACAAAATTAATAAAATATTCGGACTTACAAAAACTTTTCTCAAAATCTTTTTTGCCATATGCCCAAAACCTGCAAAAATTATGAATGTTCGCTGTACGTCGTTTGCTCATTCCGGGTAAAATTACTAATTTTGCAAAATGAAAGAGCAGCATAAACTCGTAAAAACGAGAGCTGCATACTCGAGTTAATGAGCAGGTGAAGAAACTATGAAGAATATTGGAGATTTTAATCTTAAGGGGCATTTGGCAATGTTGGGGGCTAATGTGTGCTGGGGGCTTATGTCTCCTGTCGCGAAGTTAGTGTTTGCTTCCGGTGTCATAGCACCTATAATTATGGTGGATTTCCGGATAGCAGGTGCGGCAATTTTGTTTTGGATCACTTCTATATTTACGCCGAAAGAGCATGTCCCGGCTCTTGACAAACTGCGTCTTTTCGGAGCCGGAATGATTGGAATCCTTTTGAATCAGGGATGCTTCATAATTGGAGTAAGCTACACTTCTCCGGGGGAAGCATCTTTGGTGACTACCACGATGCCGATGTGGGTGATGCTACTCGCATGGCTTTTCCTTAAAGAACCAATCACTATGAAGAAGGCGGGTGGTATTGTGCTTGGGGCAGCCGGCGCATTAATTCTTGTGCTTGGAGGAAAGGGGTCGATAACAGGCGGCGAGAATCCTGCTTTGGGTGATTTTATAGTGTTGATGGCTCAACTTTCATATGCGCTCTATCTTACGCTCTATCGTAATTTCATCAAAAAGTATTCTCTCGTCACTCTGATGAAGTGGATGTTCCTGTCAGCTACAATTGTAGGTATGCCATCCACTATAGGCTTCCTTAGAGCCACAGAATGGGCTGCTATCTCGGTTTCAGAATGGATTGGAGTTGCCTACGTTGTCTTTTTCGCCACATACATTGCCTACGTTTGCATTATGATAGGTCAGAAAAACTTAAGGCCTACTATAGTGGGTATGTATAACTATGTGCAGCCGATAGTAGCTACAATAGTTGGAATACTGCTTGGTATGGATCATTTTTCTATCCCCAAAGCTTTCGCCGTAGTATTGATTTTCACGGGTGTATATCTTGTCACAATGTCTAAGGCTGCCCCGGCAGATACAGAAGAAAGTTGAATTATTAGATCCTGTTTTTTTGAGATAGGGTCTTAATATGAGGCCTTGAAGTCAATCGGGAGAATGATCTCCGGACGAAAATCTTTCTGAAAAGCGAGTCTCGGGCTTCCATCTGCTGTATAGATGATGCCACAGTGTTTGAAATTCAGTTTATTAAGGGCTCGTAGCATAGGCCCGTTTTCAGCGTGAGTGTCAATGCGTATGTTGTCGATCATTGTGGCGCAAAATCTTACGCATGCCTTAAGCATTCCACTTTGCATACCGCTTGATGCGATTCGATGTATTGTGCCATAAGGTCTGTCGTTGAGCCAAGCCCCATTTTCGATCACTTTATATGTAGGGTCTTCCCCAAGAATGAATGCGAAAACCATATGAATATTCCCTTCTTCATCTTCGGAAAGGAAATGACTGTAGTGTGCGATGTCAGTAAGTATGGTGTTTTTATCGGGATAGCCTCCTGTCCATTGTTTGAAATTTCCACATGTCCGCATATAATACTTTGCCGAATCATATATCTCCATGATCCGGTCGATGTCTCTTACAGTGCTTCTTCTTATAGTAAATGAGTCTTCCATAGTATATATAACGTTGAATTGTGGGTACAAATATATGATGTATAAGAAATTTTGATTATCTTTGCAAAAATCTTCAACTTCAGTTTGCAAAAGTAGAAGATGATGATTGAAATTAAGATATGATTATGAAAAAAATAATTGCGGCTATGCTCGTAGCCTGTGCATCTCTGGAAATTCATGCAGTAGATTTTGAAGAGAATTTCTGCGACAGTACGCTTAGGGTAGACTATATTTTTGGTGGAGGACCAGATGGAGTGAAAATTATGCTTGATTCCCAGTCGAAGCAGAAAGGTTGGGCAGGCAGGTGTCAGCGTCTCAAGGAAGTCCCTGTTGCCGGCAATGGCACGATAATGGTGACTGACCCTCAGACCGGCGACACCCTTTACCGAAACAGCTTCTCTTCGCTTTTTCAAGAATGGATATACACTCCTGAGGCTCAAGAGAAGAATATGGCATTTGAGAACTCTTTTTTGGTTCCTCTGCCCAAAAAGGAAGCTGACATTTCGGTTAGTCTCAGGAGCAACCGACATGAAGAGATTGGTCACTTTACTCATCGTTATCGTCCTGATGATGAACTCGTAGCTCTTCGCGGTTTAGATCCGATCGCACATAAGTATATTCATAAAGGAGGGGACTCGGGCGAAGCAATAGATATCGCCATATTGGCGGAGGGTTACAGGCAGGAGGAAATGGATACTTTTCTCAATCGAGCTTCCCGAATTGCCGAGGAGATTCTCAGTTATGAACCCTTTGCTTCGAATAAAGAAAAGTTTAATGTTGTAGCTGTCATGACTCCATCTAAAGAAAGCGGAGTAAGTATCCCACTTAAAAACGAGTGGAAGGATACAGCTTTCGAGTCGCATTTCAGCACATTCTATTCATCACGCTATCTTACCACCCCAAGAGTTTGGAAATTGCACCGTGCTCTTGAAGGAATTCCCTATGAGCACGTGCTTGTGCTGGTGAATACTCCTGCATATGGGGGAGGCGGAATCTATAACAGCTATCAGATAGCAACTGCTGACCATGAGTTGACGCTTCCTGTGGCAGTGCATGAGTTCGGGCACAGTTTTGCCGGACTGGCTGACGAGTATTTCTATACGGAGGAAGAAGACGGCACATATCCGCTCGACATAGAGCCTTGGGAAGAAAACATCACCACTATGGTGGATTTTGACTCAAAATGGAAAGATATGCTAACTCCGGGAGTGGCTGTACCCACACCATGGACCGACAAGGGAGGCAATCGGGAAGAGCGTATGAAGAGGGCTGCCGGAGAGAACCGAAACGGAGAAGTTGTGGTCGGTGTGTTTGAAGGAGGTGGCTACAAATCTAAAGGTGTCTATAGGCCTGTTGAGACCTGCCGAATGCGCGACAATCATAATCCAACATTTTGTCCTGTCTGTGAGCGGACAATAAGCAAGGTGATAGAATTCTATACAGGGAAATAAATAATAGGAAGTTGCAAGCGCAACTTCCTATTTTTATGAACCTAAAATTTATAGGTTATCATCAGGTGGGCTCCTATTTGCTTGCTGTCCCATTTTAAGCTTGAAATGGTAAAGAGTCCATCATCTGAATCAATTATTTCCAGATGCATATCTTTATAATAAGTATGACGCACATAAAGATCCATTCCTCCAGTCAGATATAGATTGCCCTGCAATCGATAGTTGATGTTGGTTTCAAAATGATTGAAAGTTGTCACTCCGTTGTCGCCGCCTACTATCTCAATTGCAGTGCCATTAGGGCGGGTCATCCAAGTGTAGGAAG
>JAIDSL010000135.1 GCA_029061255.1 Muribaculaceae bacterium | reverse complement strand
ATGGGAAGTGTATGATCTCGTGGCACGACGTTTCATTTCAGTTTTCTTCCCGGATTGTGTCTACGACCAGACACAAGTGAAGGGAAAGGCAGGCAAGATTGAGTTTAAAACTTCGGGCAAACGAATAGCCGAACCCGGATGGAAGAGTGTATATGATTGGAACACTGGCTCTGACACCCAAGCCAAGGATGGCTCATCAGATGATGCCAAGGATCAGGATAAAACATTGCCCGAATTTGCCAAAGGAGAAAAAGGCCCGCACAAACCCTTCTTAGGGAAAAAGACCACTACCCCACCGAGTTATTATACGGAGGGAACGCTTCTTAAAGCAATGGAGACAGCAGGAGCTTCAGTTGATGACGAAGAGCTTAGAGAGGCGCTTAAAGCAAATGGCATAGGGCGACCTTCGACTCGGGCAGCAATAATAGAGATTCTTTATAAGAGAGCTTATATAAGGAAGCAAGGGAAATCGCTAAGGGCTACGGATGCCGGCATTGAACTTATCGGTCTGATAAAGGAAGAACTACTGAAGAGTGCAAAGTTGACAGGAATTTGGGAGGGAAGGCTCCGGGCTATTGAGCGAGGTGATTATAGCGCATCTGAATTCATTGCCCAGCAAAAAGGAATGATCAATGAGATCACTCTGTCAGTGCTAAGAGACCCATCAAACAGGCGAATCACTCAAGTTGTGGAGACAGCAAAACCGAAAAAGAAGAGCTCTTCTTCGAAATCATCTTCAAAATCTGACAAGTAATGAGTGAATCTATCCAGTATATAATAGTGGGAGTCATTTTAATTGCTTCTGCTATATGGATTATTGTCAAAATTCGCAGAAAGAATCAGGGTAAAGATTCCGGATGCTGTGGCTGCAGCCTACAAGATGCTTGTAAGAACAAGCAGAAAAATCAGGCTCGCTGCGACAAGTCAGCAATGCATTGAAGATAAGATGGATTGTTATCGGCGGTGGTGTTGTTCGGCTTGTGAGCGGATGATGCCGTGGAGGATTTGACCTACAGGAAGGCCGATTTTTACTTTACCAACCTTTACAGTTGGGGTCACAATGGGTTCTACGCGGTAGCGATTTGAGCCGAATTGCTGTACGGTCTGTGCGCCAACGTCGACTCCTAATGTCTCGTTAAATTGATAGCTCATATATCCTCCGAAGGTTGATGTCCTATAATATCCAATCATCGAAGGAAGAAGTGGGAATCCAATAGGGCGTCCGAAGTAATATGTGCCGAAAGCTGTGAATGATAGTCTTGGGGAGATGTGATATTGCAGATTGCCGGAAACTCCATATTGAGTATGCAAGCCATTGAAGTATCCATATTTATTGGCGACAGCTCCCATATAGAGGGATAAGTTACCGATATTTTGATTGATACCAATAGTGCCACTATGTATCTGCATCAGTCCAGGCATGACCTGAATGTCACCAGTTGCAATGAATTGAGAATTCCTCCAAAGAGGTATGACAGCCATACCCGGGAGAACCGTATTCCTGTCAGATGCTATTGTTTTTATAGGTGTCGGCAATTCAAAATTTGATGTAGGCATATCGAGTGGAAGGTCATGAGAGTATCCTTTGGCAGATGATAAAGAGTCTGAGACACTGAAATTTGCAGGATTTTTACTTACGCTGTCAGGCACAGCATAAGATTTTATAGTGATATCATTTTCTATATCCTGTCCGAAACTCATTATCGGATAAAGGACAGCTATAAGCAAAAACAATTGTCTCATAATATTAGTGGCTTTAACTTTTATTTATATAACGCATAAACTTTGAAAAAGTCCTACTCGTATTCGGAAAAACAAGTAGCTCTACTTTTGTAAACTTAAAAAAAATTACATAGAGCGAAAAAAGGACGCACGAGCCGTGCGTCCCTACAAGACCATTGGATTTTTATTGTAGTTATTGATGGAGTGTTTTTGAATGTTTTGCTTTTGCGTAGTTTACGAGGATGACGCCGGCTACGATGATGACGAAGGAGACCGGCTGATACCAATGGAAGGAGTCCATCTTCGCAGCAATGGCAACTACAGTTGTGATTACAGGGACAAGATACTGATAAAATGCCAAAACATCACTTCCTACAAGCTTGATGGCAGGAGGAGTCACAAGATAACAGTAGACTGTCGGGAAAAGGATGATAAATCCTAAGAGCAGCCAAGGCATTGCCTTGCCATGTGTGAATATCGGCATATTGGGAGAAATGGTAAAGATAAGCGGAGACGCGAGAATTGCCGTAAACAAAAAGACCCATTTCATAAGGCTTATGGTCCCATATCGCTGAGATGGGCCTTCGATTATCACTAAGTAGATAGCATACGTGACTGCACATACTACTGCGAAAAGATCACCTACAAGGCGGCCGGAATCAAAATTACCCCCTCCAAGGATCACAATCAGTGCGCCTCCGAGAGCTATCACCATTCCTACAATCTCAAGCACTGATACGTGTTCATGCTTGAAAATTGCATTTATGACCACCACAAGAATAGGTTGGAAAGTCAAAATAATTGCAATATCAATGGGAGAAGCGGTATTGAATGCAAGAGAGAAAACATAGACGAAGCCCAACATCATAAGAGCGGAAGCCCACAGTAGTTTCCAATCGCCATGCTGAATCTTATCTTTCTTAACAAATAAGGAAATAATCCAAATTATTACGGTAGCTCCGAAAATGCGCCCGAGGGCTACACCAGAAGCAGAAATCCAATCCGGAATAATAGCTTTGTTGGCGGGTTCGTTAAGACCCCAACATATGGCAGCGGACAATGCGAGAAGATTGCCCCAGATCATGGCAGAAACACGGCTTTTCTTAGCCGAGAGTTGAGATGTGTTGTTCATAGTGTATATAGTTTATTGTTTGTCAACAAAACAATCTTGCTCCATCATAAGTTTTCATATTCTCCAAAAGTTCACTAATTACTGTATCTTATCATCAGGAATGCAGCGATTGCGAGGAAAATCGTAAGATATGTTCTTGCCAACTGAACATAGCATTTCTGCTTGATACAGAAGTATGTCATTACTCCTAAATAGGACAAAATAGAACCGCCTCCAATGATTATTGCCCATAATGGATAAGAAGGATTCGGCTTTAAAATAAAGAGAAGTACCAGAACTATAAGAGCCGGCAAAAGCAATAATGTTCTGATTTTCTCCGACGGTTTATTGATAGATTTATGTGTCATTTTTGCCATATGAATATCTTATAATGTAGCTGGTCTATTAAACTATATTATTTTAATATTACACTCTTGTATTACTCAACTTTTGCTTTAAAATTCTCACGCAAAGGTCGCAAAGGCGCAGAGTTTCGGTACATAGTGAAGCTTCGCGTCGCGGTTATAGCAAGTACGCTAAGATTACGGGCTGCTTCGCATCGCCCAGAGCTCGCAGAGGGATAGCAATGAGTGTATTACCCTGATATTCCGATACTCTAAGAATTAACTATCAAAGATTTTTTAGTATGATAATGATGATGATGGCCCCAATAATACAGGAAATATTAAAGATATTTTGAAAAACTTCAGCTTTCTTTTTGTAGGCATCTGTATACTTTTCACTTCTTTTTATATTATTCAAGACAAGACGACTTATTGGTATACAAGTACCCAATAGAAAGGCCAATATAATTAAAAAATTATCCATAATAAAGTATTTAGATCCAATTATTCTAACAACAAAACTCAATCAAATGAGCTGTTTTGTATGTTTTGCAAAGATACTCATAAGAAATGGAAATGGACGTACTATCGGGCGAAAATCGCTTCGGACAGGGTAAAATATACACCTGGGTGTATATTTTTGAGAAAAATCACTGGTTTTTGTCTATGATTTTCTTATTTATGCGGCTCAGGCTGATATGCGTGGTGCGAGGCGCGTAAGGCGAAGTGCGTCGGCAACCGGTTGGGTTTCGTTTTCATCGTTTTCGACATTGTCAGTGTTAATGGGCATAGAGACGTATTTGGGATAAAAAATATAGGCACAGAACTTTTTTCTTGCAGTGTCTCTTACAGGGAACTTGCAGAGTAACGCAGAATTAAATTATTGGATAATAAGAGATTCTATTACAACGCGGATTCGGCTTAGCTGTGGATGTCGACGATAGGGGCTGATGAGAAGCGGGAAGGATGCAATATCAGTTATACGAGGAGAGGGTCAAGCAATCCTCACTTTTCTTTCAATGAATTGTAGATTTCGAGCATCAACGCTTTATCTGGGCTATTGATTGTAAAACTACCGCTTTCTATGCGGCAATTTACAGTAGGAGCCATTATCACAGAGTCGTTAAATACGAAACCTATTCGTTTGCCAATTCTACTTTCAGTGGCATCAGCCCATTTCTGAATCTTCTCTGCTTTGAGTCTCCCCTCAATAACTGCCATGTCTGAAAATGATATGGTATCAAGAGAAACTTCGGCAAAATCAATTGTCGTAACAAATGCCTTTCCCTCAATCTCATTCTCTGGAACTTCTGCCACCGGGTACCAGCCATTATCCTTATGCGTAGAAGAGCAACCGTTAACATTTATATCCTTTTCAAAGACAATAGGCAGAAGTCCTTCTCCTGATGTGTTGTCATAGATATATCCATGAATTATTCTTTCATTGGATGTATTCGATAAAGTTTGAGTCTTACAACAGCTCAAAAGAACTATTAACGGAATTAAACGAATCAGATGTTTCATATACCTTTATATTCCTTTACTCAACTTTCGCTTGCTCTTTTATCATCACGCAAAGGCGCAAAGTTTCAGTGCTTTGGTAAGCTTCGCGACTCGGTTATGGCAAGCTCGCAATGATTGCGGCCTGCTACGCTTCGGCCGGAGCACGCAGAGAAAGCTACGCAACTTTAGAGTTCTGCCACTTGAATGCCAATAAATTAGAACAAGCGAAACTTAAATTCATTTATTAATCGTTTAAAACAACATACCATAAGTCTAACATCCAATACACCCGGCATATTCCATTACCTCACCTGAACGCGCAAAGTATTCGACCCGATTAAACAGCCTCAGCTCACCTAATTTCTTAAACATCTCCTTACAAAGTGAGAGATCAACAGTATTCTCCATATTATTGACATTCACAATTTGTCGATTCATTTCAATATTGCACTCTCGCTTACGGTATGTTGATACTTAGGCGATTTGGAAGTCTTCTTTCCATAGTCAAAGCAGTACACAACCTTAATAGTTGCATACTGATTGTTCATGCGGTTCCAGTTTGTTCTGTTGATGGAATAAACGGCTGTAATAATCTCATCTTCAAATCTGTTTTTCATCAAGAACAGATTGTTCGCACTGGCTTCAATAGCCCAGTTGCCTCGGTTCCACATTGCGGACAGCTGATATTGCCAAAAAGTCTTTCTACGAATCTGACAATCTACCAAATCCCTTGTAGGTGTTGAAAGCCATGCGCTGATTGAAAAATCTCCGATGTAATAGTTTAAGGATGCACTTCCCGAAAGTGAGGATAAGTTTCGGTGTTCAGCTCCTCCACGAGTCATATGTCTACTCCATTCTCCCGATAACTGCATATTCAGGGAATTGGACGGTTTATATGTCATGGAAATATCCGCGCTCGGCTTATGATATACACAGTCATCCCTGAACGTACTGATGAGGTGTCCATCTCGAACATGGTAGTCAGCTATTATCGTATGGTCCTGATAAAAATATGTTGTTCCCAATTCCAAACCAAACTTATTGAGATTAAGGTTATAGCTCAGGCATGGACTAAGCAGGATGGAATTATCCATATCAGGATTACCTTTGAGAATTATGATCGGGTCAATCTGCTGCTCCACATTGTTGATTGTATTGATCCTTGGATAGGTATTGCCTAAGGCGAAAGCGAACTGAAACTGCTGTCGTCTGTCAATCATATAAGCCATCCTTGCTTGAAGTCTTGGCGTAAGATGATTTATCGACTTCATTCCTTTTAGCCTGTATGTAAGGAATGATACCCCCGGATTTATATCATAGAAGAAACTTCCCAAGCGTTGGGAGTAATCGGCAAATAGTATAGTTTCAGAAGAATGTAGGTTCTGGGAATACTCAGACACTCCGAAATAATCAGAATCACTGATACGCAGAAACTCATAAAGCATGAAAGCAAGTCGGTTCTGGCGGCTTAACGCCATAGAATAATTGGCGTTTATTTTGGTATACCAATAGTTTTCCTTTACAGTCGAACAATAAGAGTTTTCGTCAGCCTCATAACTTCGGTTATAGTCGTTCCTTGAATAATAGCTGTCGATAACGTAGTCCAGTGACTTTGTGTCGGAAATTGTATGAAGTCCATAGAAATATACGCTTGGACGCAGTGTCTTATTTCTGCTCGCTATTCCAACAATCTCAGGATTGTGGAAAGCCGAATCAAAGATCCCGTAACTGACCGTGCTTCCAACTGCATTGTCTCTGTCATCTTTCCATGACATTCCACCCCTCAGCATCCAGATGTATTTGTTACCACGGTTGCTTATGGAGGCCTGCACGTATTCATCTGCCGCTTTGTTGTCAGCTCCTTTATATACGGTCTCCCGTCTCAAGGGATTGTCTTCCAGACTGAATGTTTCCTGTTCGTCTATGGATGATTTCGGGTTCTCCAAAGAATATCCTCCCCACAGGTTAATGCTTTTGGTTCCTGTTACATATTTTGAAATAAGGTTATAGTCACCACTGAGGAATCCGAGACCCTGCAATGCGTCTATCTGTGTATAGCCGCCGTTCTCCTGCTTTTTCAGAATAAAGTTGATTGCCGCAGCATCCTTTGCATATACTCCTGACGGGAGATCATAATATTCTACACTTGCTATATCCTTCGGACGAAGAGACTGCACTTCCCGGAACTCAGCCTCGCGTCCGTCTATATACACCGTGGCATTCCCGGCAGGAGTGTTCACAATACCGGATGTTCTGTTGACTGAGATTCCAGGGATCATCAGGTTTCTCAACAGATCATATCCACTCACAGCGTGTCTCCGCTGCTCTTTCGTGGGAACAGCGAGTATATGGTCATTTTCCCGGGTGATATAAGATGACTCCACTACAACCTCATCAAGTCTGTGGGCTTTTACGTAATCCGGTTGATGGGATTGTGAAAAAGCGGTTAGGTGAAGTAAGATTGATATGACAGTTAAGAAAATGATCTTCTCCATAGCTATTTATGTATATGTCAGCTTTCCCGTAGCATGGAACTGTTATGGTCGCTGTCAATGTCCGGTTTTGTATATTCCGTTTTCTTACCGAATTCAAATAGATAAGACAGGGAGAAACTGCAATATTTGTAGTTTTGATGGCTAAGCATCCTATTCTCTAATGAATAATAGGGTGAATAAACACTGGATTCTATACGGCGTTTCCCAAATGGTGAGCAAGTTGAAGCCGAGGCAATCAAGTTCTTATGAGAATAAGAAACGGTAAAACTGTAGTTGAAAGGTGATTTAATCCTTGCCAACGAGTATCTGTTCAGTGTGTTAGAGGAAAGGTTTATCCCGGAGCTTAACTGAAATTTTCCGACATACCATTGAAGTGCGCAGTTTCCTGTAAGATTAGTGTTATCAGGCTTCTCAAAAGCGTTGACCATGACGTAGGACCATCTGATGTCACCGGTCAGTGCAAGTTTCGAGCTTGGCTGCCATGTAGCACCGACAATTGCGGATACTTCCTGGTTTGAACCTATCGTCTCAAAGGTCTGTATTATAGCATCATTGCCTTGTTGGTAGACATAAGTCAAGGGATTTTTCGAAAACTGATATCTCAGCATTGCAGTAAAATTAAACTTTTTGACAGGGAGAGAATAATACATGTATGTATCAATGTCGTATGATTTCTTTAAATCCGGATTACCCTTTCGAATCAAAAAAGGATTTATCTGAATCTCGGCATTGTTTATGGTATTGGCATCGGTATTTGAGTTTGCGAGCATGAACGACCATAGGAGCATGCCTCGATTAAGATTTCTGTTGAACCTGACATTCAGGCGAGGATTCCAGGTATTGAACTTGGAAGAACATTTGATCCTGTATTGATACCAGTCCACACCTATACGTGCTTGCAATGACATTTTATCGTTAAACGGAATGTTATAGCTCAAGAAAGCCAGAGCCTCGTTTTTCCACAGGTTTTCAGTGGAACTGTAATATCCGTCATAATGCGTCTTATATACATCATAATAGTTAGATAAATGAGCAGTGAGTTTGCCTCTTTTCGTATTGTGGGTATATATTATGCTGGCATTTACACTCGAGGCATCCTCGCGTCCCTGGGTCAGGTATTCATCATCTGCTTCCGAATATACCCTGTCATACTTATTGTGGGAATACATACCATGCAGACCCCATGTGAGCGTGTTGGATGGATTTAGAGTGAACTCACCGTTTAAATCTATCTTAGGTGAGATGGACCTGGAGTTTGATGAGCTATTGGATGATCCGGATGCCACATTGTCAATAATCACATTTCCTTCAGATTGGGAAGAGGGCATGTCGTTTCCGACCACCGACACTTTTCCGACAAGATACCTGGATTCTCCTTGATTCTTTATCCTAAGCTGAACATACTTGTTATTGTTGTTGAGTTCTTGAACAGAAGATGTTTCTCTCGAAACCTTACGCTCCGGTAAAAAATATTCTTCCAATGAACTTGTCTGTATATTTTTCAGATCCGCATAGTTATAACCTCCGTATACAGAGTATGTGATGGAGTTCTTGTTTAATGAGGCAGCAGCCTGATATGTACCGCTATTAATGCCTGCTGTTTGCTCGCCTAAAAGGTGGACATATCCTCCGTATGTATAATGCTTTATGATGAAATTCAAGGCCATGTTGTCTTTGGAATACTTTCCAGTCGGTGAATCGTAAAGCTCAACCTTATCCACTTCGTTTGGCCTCAGATATACTATATCCTCCACATCGGCTGGTTGTCCGTTGATATACACGCCGGTGTGCATCCCCATGGTAGAGACGGAACCATTCTCTGAAATTGTCAACCCCGGTATCATGAGATTATACAGGAGTGCATACCCTGTAGGTGAATGATCCTTTTGCTCCTTTGTAGGAATAAATACAATATGGTCATCATTTCTATACACGTTGTCAGCCGTGACAACCACTTCATTCAATGTTACATTCTTTATAGTGTCGTTTTGCACATTCGCTTCAGCAACGAAACAAAGAAGGCAAGATACAGAGAACGCCAAGTACTTATTCATATTATTTATCGGTTTTATATTATTCATCGGTAATAATTTAAAGTCAACTTCAATGAAATTTCAGAAAATGATTATTTAGTTGAACTCTCGGGCACGTGGTATTTACAAATGCCTCGGCTGTACGCACAAAATTTTCGGCAAGCACGTTATCCGGTTCGCCATGCACAGCGTTGCCGGAGAAGAAAAAATCATTTACTCTTTTATGACTCATAGTGCGTAAAATGAGGTACGTCTTACAAATTTACGCACAATAACTGACATTTGACACGTTTTTGGCAGGAAATCGCTTCGGACATGGCAAAATATACACCTGGGTGTATGTTTTTGAGAAAAATCACTTGTTTTTGTCTATGATTTCTTCTTTATGCGACTTAGACTGATATGCGTGGTGCGAGGCGCGTATGGTGTAGTGCGTCGGCAACCGATTGGGTTTCGTTTCCGCTTGCTTTATAAATCTATTATTGCATTTCTTTTAAACGAATAATGCTCGTTCTGGAATACGTATCCAAGCTGATTGCTTACACATTTGGTGGTGCCAATTGTCTTGTCAATGTTCCTGTGGGAATGCCCATAGATCCAGTAGGAAATAGGACTTTCTGTTATATAGTCTCCCAACTCTACTGTGAAGGCACCGTTGATGCTGCTCTTCTCGAATTCAGGAGACATCAATCCGAATGACGGAACATGGTGGGTAGCAACTATTATCTTATTTGCCTTAGAATCAGAAACGGCTTTCTTAATAAAAGCACGACATTTCAAATGTTCTTCGTTGAATCTTTGGGCAGAAAGGCGGAACTCTCCGTTACGGATTCTATTGAAATCACTCACACAGCGTTCAGTCAGGTATTCTTCTGCCGGAGGCACAAACGCCCATAATGTTGATGCCACAAGGTCTGTTTCTTCATTGAGAGGTACTACTGCATTGTAACAGACCTTAACATTGGGGCGAATCTCCAAAGTCCATCCGTCATGAAGTTCGTTAATATCGAAAAACTTGTATAGTTCATGATTGCCGGGAACGACTATCGCCTGCCTGTATTTCTCAGAAACCCAGTCCCAGAATG
Source organism: Muribaculaceae bacterium (assembly GCA_029061255.1). Classification (GTDB taxonomy): domain Bacteria; phylum Bacteroidota; class Bacteroidia; order Bacteroidales; family Muribaculaceae; genus Lepagella. The sequence goes on along the minus strand of JAIDSL010000135.1, from coordinate 15,468 downwards.
GATGAGTCTGATAGTTAGCGTCTCCAAGATACCCGATGTCTCCAGCGAGTACAAGAATATCTGCTGAAGGAATCAAAGGATTTTCCTTTAGCCATTTTGAGTTTGCCCCAAATTCAAGGTGAAGATCTGATGCATATTGTATTTTCACAGTGTATAAGCGTTTTTTATGATTTCGATGAATTGATCTTGCGTAATCTCTGGTAAGCCCATATTCTTAGAGATAGCCTTGGTATTTATACGGTCTTTTTCTATGGCAGCTAGAAATTGACGAATATCATTCCGTATGCTTTCAGGAGCTATAAACCTATCTTCGGGTGTCATCAGGTAAACCATTCGATAAGCGTCTCTCTTATGCTTGTCTATATCATCGCTCTGGACTCTCTGACCGCCTCCCCTCCGAGCAATATTGTTAAGGTAGGCTTTAATCTTTAGTACTATAAGTGCATCCTGATTGATGGCTTGAACACCATCCAGCTCAACTGCATGGCTGACTGCGTACCCATAATAGTCATCGTCCATAAGTATGGCAGAGAAACTTGACAGGTATTCAGAAACAGGTATATGTACCAGATGAGCATCTTCAGCTAATTGAATAGTGTCCGGTTTACGTGAGAACAGTTCTATATACTTGGGAAAGTCGTTGTCCTTGGGTTCAACAAAACGGTAGAAGCATCGACGGGATTCTCCATCCGTTTTAATCTGCCATGCTGTATATCCACAGGCTTTAATGAAATCCCAGAAACTTCTAATGTATTCAGGTGTAATTGCCTCACATACCACGATCATGTCTACGTCCTTTGTGGCGCGTCCCTGAATATTGGCATCTTCAAGATTGAGATTGCAGGCGGTGCCACCGATTATGACATAATTCCCTTTATACTCACCTAAAAACTGCCGTATCTTATCTATCCCTTTCATATTTTTTCAGTTAAAATTTTGTCTATCTCCTTCCTCACACGTGGATCATCATCGTCTTTGTAAGAGAGAGCAAGTGAGAAAATATCCATATTTCCATTGACGGCCGTCAATTTAGGATCAGTCTTCCAAACCTCGATGATTGCAGTTCCGTCATTTGGGTTTAGACTCAGTTCATTCAGCCTTGGATTTCGACCATACACGGCATACACCGGTTGCCGAGGAGGAACAAGCATAGAGACTTCTGAAAGTGCTGTGTCTGATGCCTTGACACCTATTTCAGACATTATCCTGTCTTCTGTGGTGTACATCCTTTTTTCCACCGGGTTTTCTGACAAGGCATACATTTTTTCCCACATTTCTTTCGGGGACAATGTGAAATACAAAAGTTTCTTCCGTCCCTCCTGCCTAGAAGACACAAGACCATGCAGTTCAAGTTCATTCACAGCCAAAGAAAGCGTCTTTACTGAATATCCCATAGTCTCGGCGACCTGTGACACGCTCTTTCCCTGAAGGGTTCTCTTGGTGAGCTGAAAAACGATTACCGCCACAGCAACAGCGGAGAGCTTTTCTGATTCGTATTGACGTTCCCCTAAACCTCGCTCGTTAAGCAATATTCCCAATAAAGGAAGATAAATCTGCTTGCCAGGCACAATGAAATTGATTCGGCTGCCTATAAGGACGCGTCTCTGGTAGGAATCTATATTCTCTATGACCAGCATGGAAGGCATCTCAGTCTTCCGTTCCACTGTGCCGACAAGGTTTCTGATCATACGGAAATCATATCCCTGTTTCGGTTCAATAGCCACACATTCAAAGTTCTTATACTTAACGACTGTGTATTCCGCAGTTGATAAAAGGGCATAAGGAAGTTTTCCTTTGTTAGTGTCGAAACTTTCAATTTCTACATTCCATCCAAAAGAGGCACTTAGATAGTTTTTTATTTTACCTTCATTTTTCATATTTACCTAAATAAAGTAACAATGCAAAATTAAGGTAAAATATTGAAATAAACAAGTGTTGGACTTTGAAAATCTTGATCCGTTGATTTCCGCGACTGTGTATTTTTCGCTACAAAGTTACGGAGGGCGGTTTTGCCTCGCGTTATCGTCAAAACAACTGCCTGAGATACAAGGCAATATTTCCGTAAGATGTACATCCCGATTATTGAATAGGATTATAATCAATCGTTATATCTTCATAATAAAATGGATTTGCTGCGGAGCCATGTCTAAGAAAATCAGACTGTTTTTTGCTAAAATAGCCTTTATCTGTTATACGTTGTACGATGTCGGGATCATCCGAAAGATATTGTATGAGCCATTCTCTTGTGGCTGTCGGACGGTAGAAATTTGACGGTATGTTGAATGCTATGGGGTCGGTTGGTTTCTGAAAGTAATAAAGTGTTGTTCTTGCTCCTTGATAAGCTCCTACGTTAAAGTTAAATCCATTTTTATCAACTTTAACTTTCCAAAAAGAATCAGATGTTTCATATACCATTATATTCCTTTACAAATCGTTTAAAACAATATAACATAAGTCTAACATTCAATCCACCCGGCATATTCCACCACTTTGCATGAACGCGCAAAGTATTCGTCCCCGACTAAACAGCCGTCACTCAACAAATCTCTTAAAAGCATTTTTCCGGAGTGAGAAATCAATAGGATTCACCTTACTTGGTCCTTTATCATATAATTCCATCTAAGTGATGTCTGAATTTGATTGTAGTATTATTCCCATTAGATCTTAATTGCCACCACATATGGGAGTCAGTAAGTTTGGTGATCCTATATATGTAATAACCATCCCATAAGTCATCACTTTCAAGTTCCTCCTGCAATATCAATTCCAACAATGGCAAGTTGTTTTCTAACCGCAAAATACTCCAGCAATAAACTTTATCACGTATGGGTCTACCTCCCACTGTAAGATAAAAAGTGACAGCACTACCCTTATACCCTCCATATGCTTCCTCGGTATTATCTGTGGAAATTGACATATCAAGAAGACAACCTCTTCCGAGATTATCCTGAGTACCTTCATCCACCACTTCCCAAATACCATCTAAGAGATTTAAGTCCAGGGTGTGGAGTTCTTCTTTATCTTCACAACTTATCAATACAGGTGAAAGAAGTGATAACACTAAATAAATAAACCATTTATTCATTTTCATTAGAGATTATAGGTTAAAGTTCTTTTCTATATTTCTACATCACATTGAAGATTATTATGTGAGATATTTAAGAGTTTTCGACGTTTGAGCCAACGTTGGCTCTCGATATAGGCAACCATATTCAAAATTACAAATAAATATCAGAATAGGCAAAAGTAAAAAAACAAAATCGCTTCGGACAAGGCAAAATATACACCCATGTGTATATTTTTATGGAAAATCACTGATTTTTGTCTATGATTTCTTCTTTGCACGACTAATACTGTAGGGATTTATCTGCAATTATTCCGCTGCTTCTTTCTGAGGTTCGTCCTGCTCAATCCGGGTATGCTCAAGAATAAGGTCGAGGTAACATTTTCGGAAGTATGGTGGGGTCATCATTGTGATAGCAAAAAAAAGCATTCAGACGTGTCACCACTTTGCCGGTCTGAATGCTTGAAAACGTTTTCCGTTGTACGTTTTCCGTTTTCCGAAGGTCCCGGACGTGATGCCGGGGGTGTATAGAGCCACGGATACGGTCATGCCGTGGCTGTCAGGGTCGATACACCGTTCCAGTGAGCAATGCGGCAGGGGCCGCATTGGGTTGTCGGAGTTGTCATCGTTTTCGGCGTTGTTAACGTTGTCAGTGTTAATGGGTATGGAGACGTATTTGGGATAAAAAATATATGTACCATTGACTCGTAACCCATTGTAGTATTTCTGCAAAGCTTGGTTCTTATTGGGACTTCTGCGTTTTACGACTATCCTTAGACGGGCGTTTCCTTCCGTACAATCATCAATAGTTAACTCATACTGTCCGGCATCTTCCAGAGCTTTTAGTAAAAGGCCAGGGAGACCGTTTAGCTTCCATGGACCATCGGGATTTTTAATACTTCCTTTTAAGAATATTACTGTTTAAGAATACTACTGTCACCTACGCTTCAAATCGAAAAACATAAACCTTGTCTCCAAGGGTTCTTCATCATTTAGCTCCAAGAAATCACGTTCTTCTTGTTCGGTCTTGTACAAAAGTTTGAAGCCATTTTTCTCATAAAAATGCAACGTCCGAGGATTATTGTAAGCATCAACTACAATAAATCGGCATCCGGTCTTATTGTCGGATGAACGAAACCAATCCTTAACAAAGTCCATTATTTGACTGCCTATATTAAGCCCAAAGCCTCTATCTTCAGCAGAAACACCTAACCTTCCAATCAATACTGCGGGGTAATTTATACCACGTTTGGAATTAGGCACTCCTCGCTGAAGTCTGTTCAAAGCAGATTTCGCATGAAGTTTTAGTTTGATACTGTCATTGGCTAAGGTAATCATACCTAAAATATGTTTAGGATTTGAACTTTTAACCCAACAATAAGTTTTCCCCAACATTTCAGAATCATATAGGAGAGCCTCGTTAGTAAAAAAATCATCCAAATCCAAATCATCACACGAAAAAGGTTTACAGAAAGAAGCAACTTCTGAAGTGTATGGAAACCTGACAGCATCCTTTGAAAGGTCAAAACAATCCCTCATACTTAATTACCTTTTCCAAACAATTTATTATAGAATTCTCGTGATTTCTGTTCAAATTCCCTTATCTGTGCTTCTCGTTCAAGAGAAAGGCGAGGAGTAGGAAGTTTTCCATTCCGGTCAGCCTCCTCAATAAAAGCTCTTGCTGATTCGCCGGTAAGAACAGGAGAAGAATTTATAGTCATTGCCATAATTATTTCCTTTTTATTTGCAAAGATACCTGATTTTTTCTTTTTATGCAAATGTTCTGTAGTTAAAAACCACTAATTTCATACTTGCATTATGAAATACCTACCAACTTACCATGGATATAGCGATATGATATTTGGATTATCTAGATATTTGGATTATCTAGATATTTGGATTATCTATATGTATGGCAAGCACTCTGAATGACATCTCCTTGACAGGGATAGCCTCAAAGTAAAGGTAATCAGAGAGATTATACTCCTCTTTCCATCTGGAGGGATTAATCATCGAGGGAAAAGCCAAATACTCTACTGTTTCCGTCATAAGCCATAAGTGAGTATTTAAAGTCTCCCGAAACAGTCCACCTGGCGTATTCCATTACCTCACCTGAACGCGCAAAGTATTCGCCCCGACCGATCAGCTGTCGCTCACCGAATTTCTCAACTTCTCCTCACATAGTGAGAAATCAACAGGGTTCACCTTACTGTTGTCCTTTTGTCATATCACTGTATTTTAATTTATAATTCAGCCGAATTTAGACTATTGTCAATGTGGAATTATTAAACACACAAATGATATGCAAATAATGCATATAAGCCAAGGCATCATTCCCATCCAAAAGGTAACAATTATGCCATTTTTAAAAGAATATAGTTTCTTTCGACTTTCATAATCTAATTGTTCATAAGAAGTGATTGTCTCGTTAATAAATGGACTTCCCTTAATCCAATTGATTAAGATGTTAGATATTATTAAGTTAATTATTGCCAAGATGATTATTATCCATAATGTGTAAGCATGGACGGAGCCATATATTCTCGCATAAGTAAATATGAATATCAATTCAATAGGAAACAGTGCGAAAAACAGAATGCTCTTCATTATCGGATATTCCTGATTTATTTCAAAGGGTTCCTTGAAATAAAATTCTTCGGCTGACATTCTCAATTCAATCCATTTTTTGATTACGTATTTATGTAAATTATAAATCATTGTATTCCGTGTTAAAGTTCTTACACATTTTATATTATTCTCTGAAGCTGACTGCGAGAGATATTGAGATACGAGGCAATATCTCCGTATGATGCAATCTCTGTTATCCAAGGATAGCGGTCAAGCAGTCTGAGATACCGATGTGCCGGTGTAAGGTTACTAAACTCCAAGAACTGATCATACATTTGCTCAAACAGTCTAATCATCAAGGTCATGTTAAGTTCAGGATCCCTAATCAGCCTTCGTGCATAATCTTTGCGGGAATTACGATTACCTCCGAATCTTCAAGATATTATTAGTAAAACAATAATATACAATACATTAAAGTTTATTCAGCTAATCGAAAGCCAATTGTAGGTGATTTGAAATTCGGATTGCTTACAAAACGGCAAGACGGTTTATTATAATTTAAAAGATTGGCAAAGCTACCCCCTCGGAAAATCTTACCTATATCAGACGATTTCGCTCCTTTGGGATTTTTCTGTGGCTTCTCTGAATAATGTCCATACCAGTCCTGAGTCCACTCACTGACATTACCGGCCATATCAAAAACGCCGAGTTCATTAGCCCCTGATGATCCTACAGCGTGAGTGCATTTATCCGAATTACCAAAATGCCACGCAGCTGAATCTATTTCATCGCCTCCTATATACACATAGCCTTTAGACTTATTTCCACCTCTTGCTGCAAACTCCCATTCCGCTTCTGTCGGAAGACGGTAATGTTTCCCTGTAAGTTTGTTAAGTTTCTTTATAAACAGATCTACATCATACCAAGAAACATTCTCTACAGGTAAATACGGACCTTTGAAAACACTTGGATTATCTCCCATTACAGCTTCCCATAAAGCTTGTGTAACTTCATACTTCCCAATCTTATAATCGCTTAATGCCACTTGATGTTTGGGTGTCTCATAAGTATGTTCAGCCTCGTGAGCATCAAATCCCATTGTAAATGTTCCTCCTTCCACAACAACCATCTCAATCTCAGGAATGTCATTGTTATATGCAGATAAGAATAGACAATGCATCGTGCCTATAATAATTAGAAACAATTTTCTCATGGTTATTATCTATAATCGGTTTCGATGAAGTCAAATGATCCGGACTTAGGTTTCAATGCATTCGGATCTATCTTTGCACCTTCAAGAGAGCCGTTTGCTGAAAGAGCCCCCATAGGATTATCGATCATGGCACGGCGAGCCCGCAGAATATCCTTTCGGTTCTGTTTCTCATATTTTTCTGATCCATAAACATTCTTGATCTGTTTGGCAGTTTGCTCGATACCATCCGCAAAAAATCCTATTCCGTCTCCTGTGGTAGCTTCAAGAATCAATCCCGGAAGCCCCCTTAGTTTCCACGGTCCATCCTGAATCGGTATATCCGGTGTGAACCAAACAGTCCATTCCCGACCATGATAGTCAGAAGTTGCCTGAACACAATCATAGCCAAGCACATTCTTAATGCTGTCTCCAATTTCCCACAACATTTCAGAGAATGGCTCAGTATAGACTACGTGTTCATCCCTGATCATATCATATACAGTTATTATGGAATCCTGTGCAGACTTAATCACATAATCAGTCACTTTTTTTCGTGGGAGTTTGTCGACAGTAATCTGACCCAGACCAATCATGGCTTTCAAGGCAGCCTCCTGTGTTTTCTTGAAATTGGCAAGTCCCTCAGGGGTAGAAGTCAAGGAATCAATTTCTTCTGACTGAGGATTAAAAAACTTGGATAGAGTGGAATTAGCCAAAAGATGATACTTATTATTCTTTTCCACTCCATTTGCGTAGAAGGAACGCATGTTATAGCTGACCTCGATGTCTGCTGTCTGCGCCATTGCTGTTATCGCCACCAAGCACATGAGGATTGATGTTGTTAGTCTTTTCATTTTCTTAAAGATATTGATATTAAGAGTTGCCGGCCTCGGAGCCAACGCTGGCTTTCGAAAGTTGAGAGTTGATTGTATGTCGTATAGTTGTAGGTTCGCTGATTGAAGATATTTGTGAGGGAGCCGGATAATTCAAGTCGCTTATTAATCTTGTATATCAGCTTTGTGTCGAGCAAAAATACATTCTTGAAGTTGTCTTCGGTAAGCTCGTTGCGGTAATGTTCGCCGCTGATGTGCCACTCCCATTTCTTGTGGGGCATAATGTTGAGCAGAAGCTCGTTCTCCATATTGCTGAGCCATGAGGCATTGGTGCTGTTCATGGAGAGACGGCTTGACGATAACGAAAACCTGTAGTCGAAACTGAGCCACCTTAGGGGGGCTCCGTTGATCTTTACTCCTGCTGACCATGTTGTTCCCACTGAATTGACGGAATTGTTTTCAGAAATCAGGTGCGTCTCCCGTCTGCTGAATGAGCCATTGATATTTGCACTGCCTCGCATGAAGTCAAGAGTCTTGCCGATGTTTCCGCTTGCCATGAGCATCCGTCCGTCGCTCTTAGCCGGGGTATAGGAATAGACGATATAATCGCCATAGAGCTGCTGAGCCAAAGTATATGGATTGTGGCTCCACGACTGCATGGCATAGGCATTGGCAAACAAGCCGTGCCTTGTGTGCTTATATGACAGGTTTGCCGACACGTTCTGTGATGTGGAGCTGTAGAAATCATCCACACCGCTGCGGAAAGAACGGTAGTCGGTCATTATATAGCCCGGATGTATGAGGTTCAGATCCATCGGTGATCGACCGGAACCTCCGCGAATGCCGATTGAAAGCCGGTTGTTCGGTTTCCAGTTCATACTCAAAGATGGAGAGAAATAGACATCATCGCGGTTGGCAAGAGCCTTGTCGAATGCATAATGAGCGAAACTTACAGGAGCATTCAGTGTGAAGTTTACCCGCTTTACCCAATATTCAAACTTCGGGGTGGCATATACCGTGAAATAGCGTGTGTTCAGCACATTCGTAGTCTCACCCGGTATCTCCTCCGGCATATCCGGCAATTTCGTGTTGAGGGTGCGGAAATATCCCTTGATTCCACCTTCAAGGCTCACTGTGATGCCCTTGATTGAAAAGGCATAAGCAGCACTCTCGTCTGTATAGAAGGCATGGTCCTTTACATATTGTATGGAACGGAGGTTTCCAACCTCCGGCATAAGGCGGTTGGAAACCGCCTTCCCATATTCACCCTTCCCATGTTCACTATCTACTGATAGTGTCTGCGGTAGTGATTCCCATTCGTTCACGCTCTTGAATGTAACGAGATGCGTTCCTTTGAAACGCTTTATGAGCTTGAAATCGTTGCCGACATAATAGTCAGGGAGCGAAGCAGTCTGGCTGTTTGGCAATGAACCTGCGACTCCGAGGCGCACATCGTCCCAGTCGATGTTAGCTTTCAGCGTATTGTTGATGAATGCTGTCTTCTGGTTCAGCTCGTAGATGAGTTTGCCCGACAGTGAATGGGAACGGTCAATTCCGTTTCGGTTCTCGGTGACGACACGGTTGCCTTCGTTGAGAAAGTAGGTAGTTATGTTTGCCGCCTCCGCTGTAATGCGGTTGAAGGAGTAGTCGATCTGAGCTTTGAACTCCCCTCTTCCGAATTTCCAAAGGCTGTTTGTGGAAACGAGAGCCGAGCGGTTGAATAGTGTGCGTTTACGGCTGAGATTAGGCACGCCTGGGAGCGACACACCGACATAGCGGGTTAGGTCGGTACCTCGGCGTGAGGCGAAGAAGTCTGTTGCCTGTGCAGAAAGATCCTCGCCGATGTTGTTGGTCTTCAACGTCGTGATGTTCTGAAAACCGGGCATTACTGCCATGGCGAACAGTTCTCCGTCCCATACAGCCCCTTCCGGCAGCCAAGAGTAACCACCTCCGGCATCACCATGGAATGTCCACGTAGCCTTTGCCTTGTTCTTAAGCTTGAGGTTGATTGCAGCCTTATCGGAGAAAGATATACCTGCCAGCACCTGCATAGGCTGATGGTTTTCCATGACCTCTACCGCACCTACATCCTCATGGCTGATACCGTTTGTTGCAATTCCATATTTACCACCGAGAAGGTCGGAACCCTCGATATAGAACTTATTGATGTCCTCGCCCTGGTACTGAATCTTGCCGGAACTCTCCACGTTGATACCCGGCATACGTTTAAGAACGTCACCGATAGAGCGGTCTTGCTGCTGTGCGAAACTGCCTACATTGTAGGTTATAGTGTCGCCCTGTTCCCGGATACGGTCTGCCTTCACTGTTACCTCCTTCAGCTGTATGTTTCCCTGTTCCATATAAACGGTGAGCGGAAACGAAACGCTGTCAAGAGGGATTGACTGTTTGGCGAAACCCATCATCGACACTTCCAGGCGGCAACCGTCCACGGAAGGCATTGTCATCTCAAAATTGCCGTTTGCTTTCGATGAAGCGAATTTCTTGATTTTGCCTTCAGCACCTTTGACAATGACAGAAGCACCGCCAAGCGGTTCTTTGGACTCTTTGTCAATCACTGTTCCGGTCACATTGACCTGAGCCATCGCAGAAGCTGTGACAAGCAGGCAAAGAAATATTATGATAAGGCGGTTCATTCGTGATAATCGGTTTCAATGAAGTCTATATTTTCCTTATACACTGTCGGTTTCAAATTGACTGCGCCTCCTGTCAATGCACTTATATGAGCAGCCCGGTTACGTCGTGAATAATCCTTCGCTCGGAGAACGGCGATTCGGTTAGACTTGAAGATCTTATCCGGATCCTCGTATGGGTCTCCAAGGGGCTCGTCACATTGCTGAATACCTTTAATAGTAAATCCATATTCTCCGTCAGCAGTGATTGCCTCCATTATGAGTCCCGGAAGCCCACATAACTGCCACGGTCCATCCTGAACAGGGATTTCAGGTGCAAACCACGCAAACCATTTCCTACCGTGATAATCTGCAGAGGCAAGTTGACATTCATAATCCAGCACCATCTTGGTCGGGTCAAGGAGTTCCCACTGGAGGTCGTCCATCTCCACAGGATAACGATATCGGTCGCCCATCTGTGAGTCCCAGACTGTAATAGTCCGTGTGCTGAAGTTCTTCATGTTCTTATAGCTGCTCCCTCGGTTGATACCCATCTTTTCACGGGTCGCAAACCATGTCTCTCCAAGTCCCGCTTCCATATCAGCCATTGCCTTCTTGAACGCTGCGTCTTCGGCTTGTTCAAGCAGGATCTTGCCTTGCGGATCATTTTCAAGAGAGTCGATTCTATTGGTCTGAGGGTCAAAATAGAATGACTGACCTTGTCCTATCTTTAAGACAAAATCCTTTTTGTTAGTGATAGTATCGCCTATCTTTGTATTGATGGTTTTAGACATGGATTCATACTCCGCCTTGAGGAAAGCACGTGGAGAATCTGCAAACACCATTATTGAAACCATTGCCAAACATATATATGTCAGTAATCTTTTCATAAACAAGTTGTATATCTGTTTCAAGAATCGTTCCTATTTATAATTATAATCTTTCTCAATACCTATTCTATAGCATCTGGGTTTATCAGGCGAGGTATCAACTTTAATTCCGAATTCAGCCGTCAGCGCAGTCCCATCAAGTTGCTTAAGGTATTCAAACTTCTCTTTTAGAAACTTTTGTCTTGATGTTTTCTTCGGTTTTTTCATCCAAGGTTTGACAGGATCAGAAACAGGATATATGTCTTTCAGCTCAAACCGATACAGAGAATCCGCATCAGAAGCGGAAACGACCAGTCCAGGCAATCCGCTGAACTTCCATGGTCCGTCATGCCACGGTAGATCAGTTGAAAACCATACATTCCACTCTCGTCCTCTGTATGAACAAGTGGCAAGAATACAGTCATATCCGTTCTTATTTGAAACCGAATCTGTGATAGCCCAGTCAAACGACGAGATGGAATCCGTATACTGATAATGTTCATTATCAAAGTAATCATACACAGTCATAGTATCATCACCTCTATTCTTTAAAATTTTCCATTGACTTCGCATGTGAGGATAAGCTGGCTCTCCTGAACGGTCACCGTGATACCATGCTCTAAACATTTCATCCCAGATTTTTTCTCCATTAGGAACTTTTTTCAAAGAGTCTGTATTCCACGTATAGTAACTATAACAAAAAGAAGACTCCGGATATAGTTCAAGGCGGAGTATATCTTTTCGGAACTTAATTTCGGATTTGTCATCCGATGGATTCGGTTCCCAATCATTACCAATATAAGTATGTATCTCATTGAATTCGTATACTGCGCGATATATTGATTCATGTAGATCCTCTGTGGATGGATCAAGATATTTACCTTGTTTCTTCGTCCCATACTCTTCCTTTAGGTTGGCTGTAGGTCTACTTCCCAAGGCAATGATCGCCACAAAGCACGATAATATTGTTGTTAATTTTCTTTTCATGGTTCATGTGGATAGTCGGTTTCTTCAAAATCATAGTTGGTATGAGGAATAACATCCCGCTTTTTCAGGTATGGATTACTTATTCCGTACATGCCTGATGAAACAATCTTATAATGTATATCCTCATGTAACCACTTCCATTTAACAGGCAAAGCCTTTTCTCTTGTCGTTGTGAAACGGTTTCCAGCATCATAATCAAAGTATTCCACGTGACCGATACCTTCTGTTCGAAGTGACAACGCATCATAGACATAATGTCTCTTCGTGTCCTGAGCCTTAAGAATCAAGCCTGGTAAACCACATAGTTTCCAGGGACCTTCCTGAACCGGAATATCAAGGCAGAACCATGCTTCCCATCTCCTCCCACGAAAATCAGACACTGCAAGAATGCATTCATAACCCATAATATTCATCACGGAATCGGCAATTACCCACTCCGGTTTTTCAATATCCTCATCAATTATCCAGTTGCACAAATCAAACCTATCATGTACCTTTATCTTGCCATCAGGATAATTCTTGAACAAAGCTTCTTTGGGCAAATTAGCCACGCTTTTCCATAATTCATAATTTTGCAGTCTCATCATGACAAAATCCCCATTGCGGTATTCCAGGGAATCGGTATACTTAAGTTCAGCGCTGTAAAAGGCACTGACTGTCTTTCCAATCTTCAGCGTAAATATGTCATCTTTATAATCGTGATCCATGTCAAGAGTATCTCTTACCATGTGACGTTTATATCTGATTTCAAGCATAGCTGACTCAAGCTTCTTCTCAATTATGATTCGGGCATGAGACACTATGGGCATAACCATTATAGCCATAAAGACGAAAATAACTGAAGTCTTCAAAAATATATCACTCAGATTTTTTTTCATATTCAATGGTAATCTGTTTCGAGAAAGTCGATGTTTTTAGTATTGGGCTTTTGCTCTTTGGGAGCGACCATTTCTATTTTAGTTCCGTCAGGAGTATCCATAATCAAAGCTCTTGAGATAACGGAAGAATTTTTGCGATATTCTGCATACGCCTTGAGCATATCAATTCTTTTCATCTTATCATATTGTTTTGGTTGATAGATAGGATACATCACCTGATTGGTGTTCTCAATACCGGTTGCTGTGAAGCTATGCTGTCCTGTCGAATCAGTGGCCTCAAGTATAAGTCCTGGAAGTCCGCAGAGTTTCCATGGCCCATCCGGCAGAGGAATCTCAGGTGAAAACCATGCTGTCCAATGGCGTCCATGATAATCAGTCTCAGCCATAATGCATTCATAACCGAGTATTGTTTTGGTTGAATCTGAAACAGACCAATTAAGTTCAGTAAACGGCTCCTCATACTCACCTTGTTCGCCAAGTCCGTAGGTGTCGTAAACAGTTGTTATCATGTCTTTAAAGGACTTAAAAACATATAAACATATAAATGTCCTTTGTGGTGAGGTATGGCCGAATCATCACCGTTCTTTAGATATTTATCTACCCCAATTGTCATCAGCTGATGACTCAATTTTCGTCCCTGTGGAGTAGATTCGAGCGAGTCGAGATATTCATTATTATGATTGTAATACTTAGAGACCTGCGAATTGGCAAGCAATATATAATCATAGTCGCGAGTCTTAACCTCTCCATCTCCATTCAATGCGAGATGATGATAGTTGTAACTGACTTTTATTTCAGCACGCGGATAGTCAATCTTTTTCTTCTTTGCACATAATTCAAAAGGAGCACAAAGGAGAAGCATTATTATAGCAAAAGATAATGTTTTCATATTCTTAGTACGTTTTACAAAGTTACGCACAATATATGAAATTTGATACGTTTTTGGCCGGAAATTTCTTCGGACAGTGCAAAATATACACCTGGGTGTATATTTTTGAGAAAGATCACTGATTTTTGTCTATGATTTCTTCTTTATACGGCTTAGGCTGATATGCGTAGTGCGAGGCGCGTAAGGCAATTTAATGGATTATTTTTGATTTTTCTCCAACGCGGATCCGGCTTCGCCGTGGATTTCGCCGATGGCGGCGGATGGCACGCGGATTTTTAATTTCCAAGCTTTTGTATTGCTATTGCACTTCGGGCATTCGCACGCGGAGACGGACTGAGCTGCGCTTCGCTCGCTGGCGCGGATCTTTGCCAGGTGTATGTTTTTGAGAAAGATTACTTGTTTTGGTCTATGATTTTCTTCTTTATGCGGCTTAGGCTATAGGGCTTTATCTGTAGATACTTAAATCTCTAATACAGCGTCTGGGCGGAATGTCAAATGCTCATTATTAAATACATATCCAAGCTGATTGCTGACACATAAAGTATTGCCTATTCGCATATCTATGTTGTAGTGGGAATGTCCGTATATCCAATAGTCTATTCCGCTTTTCTCAATGTAATCAGCCAATTCCACAGTAAACGCTCCGTTGGCTTTGCTGCCTTTGAATTTAGGACACAGCATCCTGAAGGAGGGGACGTGATGACTGACAACAATTTTGTGATCTGCGTCGCTTTCAGTGACGGCAGTCTTTACAAAATCGATACATCTACGATGTTCTTTATTGAAATCTGCGAAAGTCAATAATTCTCCCTGAAATAGGATTCTTCGGAAATCTGAAATAACCTGTTCGGTAAATGATGCTTCTTTCAACGGAATGTGAGACCACAAAGTTGATATGATAATATCCATGTCTTCAATGAACACTACACTATTGTAATAAGCCGCTACATTATGCCTGATCTGAAGCTTATATCCGTTGTTCAAAGTGGAAATGTCAAAGAACTTGTAAAACTCATGATTACCCATCGCTACGATGACCTGTTTAAAGTTCTCTGATGCCCAGTCCCAGAATGGGTGAGCCTGGTAATTCTGATCTCCAAGATAGCCTATGTCTCCTGCAAGTATAAGAATATCTCCAACAACTTTAAGGGGATTATGCTTCAAATAACTGGCATTATCCCGAAATTCAAGATGAAGATCGGAAGCGTATTGTATCTTCATTGTTCTAATGTAAACAGTTCTTTCAATTGATTCAACAATTCCATAACTACCGTTTCTTCCGTATCAAGGGACTTCGCCAATGAATGAATAAGGGCATCGCCTTCTTCACGTATTTTCTCAACAAAATCCTGCACGCAGTCGATGATAGATTGGGGTGCGATAACGGGATAAGCCTCAATAATCACGGCATTCTTCATTACATCTGACCGATGTTTCTTAATATTGCGTGTGTTTACGTGATGTCCGTTTTCTTTTTCTGCAAGAAGATTCAGATATGCCTTGGCCTTAAGAGCTATCAATGCAATCGGAGAAGCGTGGCTTATGCCGTCTGTCAACACAC
>JAIDSL010000134.1 GCA_029061255.1 Muribaculaceae bacterium | reverse complement strand
CTTCCCGCTCTCCCTCGAGAATGTTCTGCCGGTGTTCGAGAAGGGTGGGATTGTTTTCCTTAGCGTATGCGAGAGCAAGATCGGCAGGGATTACCAAGCCTCTCGGCTTGCCGGGCAACTCCACCTTAATATCAGTATTCTTATCCAAACCAAGGAAAGAGGCAAGCGAGAACATGGCTCGCTTTAAGGAGATACGGGTATTTTCCAATGTGTTGCGGGCATTGACACGGTCGAGCTCCAGTGTAAGAAGGTCAGCCTTTGAGATGGAAGCTATACGGAAACGTCGCTCGCCGATGACATACATAGTGTCGCAAGAAGCCACGTTTTCTTCAGCCAGCCGGTATTCAGCCTGAGCGAGAGCGAGATTGAAGAAATAAGTGACAGCCTGCTCGCTCACACTCTCCATATTATAGATAAGTTCCTTTTTTGCCTTTTCGTAGCGAAGAGGCTCTATCTTACGTTCCCATTTGAAGGAATTGAAGCCTATTAGATTCTGTCGGTAGCCGATGCGGACCGGGACCGAAGAAAACTGCGTATAGGTGTTTGCCCCGAAATTGCGCATATATTCAAGGTCCGTGTCAAGATAGAATGTGCCTCCTAATAGGTCGAAGTTCTGTTGTAGCTCAAGGCCTGCCGATGCGCTGAACATCTGTTGCTGACGGAATACGTCGATGTTCTGGTCGAAGTCGTAGCGTTGTGTCATGTATCGGTTGTAGGAAGCGGGAGTGAAGGTCAGTGAAAGGCTCGGAAGGCGTCCGGCGCGGAAACTGATGTATTGCCAGTAGTTTGCCTGGTACATGTTTCGGTATCGGAAAGCCATAAGAGAAGAATCGTTGGCAAGCTCGATTGTCTTGCCAAGGGTAAGAGTCACGGCTGAAGCCGAAGGAGTCAAATGCGCAGCAAGAAGTGTCAGCAAAAGAACCACCACTGGACGAATATTCGATTTTCGATGTATCATGATTATGAATTATGCATTGGAGAGATTATGCATTTATAAAAAAGAGGTATGAT
Source organism: Muribaculaceae bacterium (assembly GCA_029061255.1). Classification (GTDB taxonomy): domain Bacteria; phylum Bacteroidota; class Bacteroidia; order Bacteroidales; family Muribaculaceae; genus Lepagella. The sequence continues at coordinate 2,409 of JAIDSL010000134.1, read as the reverse complement.
GAAAATGCTGACTGCGGTGCCTACTACCATTGACCCAATCATGGCAATGGCGAGGGGACGCTGTAGCTCCGAACCAATATCTGAGGTGAAGAGCACCGGAAGCATGGCGAATATTGTAGTCAGCGAAGTCATTATGATTGCCTTAAGCCGTCGGCGTCCGGCTGTGTGGATTGCCTCTACGAGAGGTATGCCGGTCTTTCGAAGTTCGTTGATTGCATCGAGTTTCAGGATTGAATCGTTGACTACGATGCCGCATGTCACGATTATGCCGATTGCCGACATAAGATTGAGAGACTGCCCGAATATCATCAGCGAGAGCAGTGCGAAGGCAGTGTCAATTGGAATCTCAAGGAGCACTATAAGGGGCTGGAGGAAACTTCCGAACTGTGCACAAAGGATGAAATACATCATCAGCAGAGACACGAGCAAGATCACGGTCAACTCCTTCATCATCTTGGAATTGCTGAAGAAACTTCCGGCGAAGTCCACATCATGCTTCCCGTCGCTGCGCACTGTCGCGGATATCATGTCGATAAGGCTTTCCTCATCTCCTGAAGCTGTAAATCCTATCGGGACATATTCACCGGCTTCACCGGCTATGATGGTCTTGAGATCTTTGCTTTCCGATGTCTTGATAAGGTTGCGAAGCGGGATCTCCGTGCGGTTGCCATGTTTGTCGGCTCGGCTTCGCACGAAAATGGAGCTTATTATTTCCTGAATATCATTATCTCGTCCGGCTATTTCAATCGGGGTGTATTCCTGAAATGAGCGGAGAGTGGAGACCTCATTTCCCTTGAAGGCAGTGCGCAATGCTCGCTCCACCTCTGAATAATCCACGTTGTAAAGCGCAAGCAGGTCGCGGTCGATGGCTATGTCGATCTGGCTACGTAATGGTATGGGCGAAAGCGTGCTTCCTGTAGCCTCTTTCAGACGCTCCTTTAGCTCTAAAATCTCAGCTGCCTCTGAAGCTGAGTTGCCGGATCCGGAATGTATCCTTGCCTCTATATCCGCCTCATCGCTTGAGAAGATCTTCTCGAAAACGTTTTCTGTCTTGGAGAAGCTTACGGTCGCTAAGGGGTATTGACTATTGATTTTATCTGCAATCCTCTTTCTCAGCGTTTCTATGCCGGATGGTGATTCCGTCATGAAGTAAAGTTCAGCCTCGGCGGAAGATAGGTCGATGTCGGAATTAAGGAGATAGTCTTGCGGGCCGATATAGGCAGAAGCAATTGTGGCTGCGGAGTCTGATAGGGAGAGGGTTCGCTTTCGGTTTTCGTCAAGGCTTATATTCTCGTTCCAGTCAATTCTGACAAGGGTCTCATTGGAGTCGATGTCGGGCATCCTCTGTTGTGGCATCCAGATAAAAAGCACCACGCATAGGGGAACTGTCAGCAATGTGGCGACAATCAATGTCCATTTGTGGCGGAAACAGAAGTCCATCACGCGGTCATAGCCGCTCGTTATCCGCTTATCATCAATGTTTATTCTTTTGTCTTTAATATTTGATCTTTCAAATAAATAGTAGAGCACGGGGAGTAGAGTTATGCCGACGATGTAGCTGGCCGCGAGGCCGGCAGTGATGGAGAAGGCTTGGTAGGAGAATATGGCTCCAGCTATTCCGCTCATGAATATGAGAGGCACGAAGACAGCCACAGTGGTGAGCGACGAAGACAGCATGGGGGTGATCATCTCATTGGTGCCCTTGACGCATGAATCCATCAGAGTGTCGCCAAGCTGGCGGTATTGGGTGATGTTTTCGGTCACAATCACAGAGTTATCAATCATCATACCGACGGCGAGTATGAGTCCGGCCATTGATATGATGTTGATCGATACATGGAAGAGATAGAAGAGGAGGAATGTGATGATGACACCCACGATTATGCTTAGCCCTATTATTAGCGAGGAGCGTATGCTGTGCATGAAAAGAATGCAGACTATAAACACAAGTATCAGTCCGAGTATAAGGTTTTGCTCGAGGTTGGAGATAGTGAAGTCGAGTAGCTCAGTCTGGCTTCTTGTCTCAGTAAACTCTATGTCAGAATATCTCTCGGAGAAATAATCTACAGTAGATCGGAGAGCCATCTTCATGGCTTTCATGCTTTCCTCCGAATGCTTTATGATGGCAAGAGTCACTGCTCGCTTTCCATTATGAAGTGTATAGCCGGCAGGGGACTTGGATGTCAGAGTCACGTCAGCGAAGTCGCCGAGGGTCAGAAGCCTGTTTCCTTTTAGGATTTTAATCTCCCGGACGTCATTTTCTGTACGGAGAAGATTAGTGACATGGATATTGTATTCATAATAACCGTCGCGGACTGTCATGGATCCCGGCTCGACGTTATTGGCCACAAGGGCAGATTCGAGATCCACTACAGAGAGTCCGGCCTGTTTCATCTTGTCAAGATACGG
>JAIDSL010000133.1 GCA_029061255.1 Muribaculaceae bacterium | reverse complement strand
ATAAAAAAAGTGAAAAAGTGTTTGATAATTCAAAAATAAGTATTAACTTTGCACCGTTTTTGAAAGCAAAACATGTTTTATTATTTTTAAATTTAAAAAGAAAATGAAGAAAATCGTTCTCGCTCTCGCTGTTGTATTCAGCGTAGCACTCGTATCTTGCGGCAACAAGCAGGCCGCTGCTGAAGACACTGCAGCTGCAGAAGTAGTAGAAGCTGTTGAAGTAGCTGTTGATTCAGTTAACGACTCAACTGATTCAGTTACAGTTGCTGCTGCTGAAGTTGTTGAAGCTCCCGCTGCTGAGTAATCAACAGAGACGCAGAGTACGTATCTCAATAGATGAGACACGTCGAAAAGACATCGGTGCATTCCCAATGGGGGGTTTGCACCGATTCCTTTTTTAGGGACGCACGGGCCGTGCGTCACTACCGTTAGGATTTTAAATTATAGATAAAAACAGGCGGTCAGGAAACCGCCTTCCCATAAGTTATGATTGAGTGGATATATAAAATACGGAATGTGATATTCGACCTTGGGGGTGTGGTGATAGATCTTGACAGGGACAGAGCTGTGAGAGCACTTGAAAAACTGGGTCTTGAGGGTGCCGATGAGATGCTCGGTCTATATGGACAGAAAGAACCTTTTCTCGGACTTGAGACAGGGGAAACTCCAGCCGGAGAATTCTTTGACATCATGCGCTCGAGGATGAAGCCCGGCGTAGATGACAAGGAGATAACCAGAGCTTTCAATGAGTTTCTGGTAGAGCTACCAGCCAAGAGGCTTGAAATGCTCAGGCGTATGCGAATGGCAGGCTACCGGATCTTTATGCTCAGCAATACGAATCCGGTGATGTTTAACAGCTGGATTGACCGAGCTTTCCGCCAGGAAGGTGGAACCGTGAATGATTATTTTGACGGAATTGTGGTGTCTTATCAAGAACTTATGTGCAAGCCCAACGTAGCGATCTTCGAGACCCTTATGCGCCGATACGGGCTTAATCCTTCTGAGACCTTGATGCTTGATGATTCAGAGAAAAATTGCCAGGCTGCTGCAGAGGCCGGGGCGCATGCATTCAAGGTAGGGAAGAACGAGAATGACGATATGATGGCAATTTGTGGAGCCCTGTTGGAAGCGGCAGAGTTAAGAGTTAAGGGTTAAGAGTTAAGGGTTAAGGGTTAAGGGCAAGTAGATTATGAAGAAGGCTGTAACGATAGGGACGTTTGATGGGGTACACAGAGGACATCGGCTTGTATTGGACACGCTCAAAAGAGAGGCCTCGGCAAGGGGATTGCAACCTGTGGCTATCACCTTTGACAGGCATCCCCTTGAACTGGTGGCACCCAACCGTGCGCCCGGGAATTTGATGAGCACAGAGCGCAAGGCTGAAATGATACGCCGTGAAGGTGTAGAACCTCTTGTGCTTCCTTTTACTGAGCAACTCCGCAGCATGCGTGCCTATGAATGGCTTGATTATATACATCGCAAATACAACGTAGAGCTTTTAGTGGCAGGCTATGATAACACTTTCGGGAGTGATGGCATCGACATGAGTATTGCTGACTACAAGACTATGGGAGAGGCAATAGGCATTGAGGTGATAGCAGCTCCCGAAGAGGAAGGGGTGAGCAGCAGCGCGGTGAGAAAGGCCGTAAAGGGTGGAGACATAGAAAAGGCAATAGGTCTTCTTGGTCATCTTCCTGAAATTGAGGGAAAAGTGTTGCCAGGATTCCACGTTGGAAGCAAAATCGGATTTCCTACAGCTAATCTTCAGGTGGCTCAAAGAATGGCTCTTCCCGCAACCGGGGTCTATGCTGCCGTAGCTTACATAGATAACTCTCGAATCGGATTACCCGCAATGGTAAACATCGGCTATCGGCCTACATTTGAGGGGACAGAAAAGGAATCAGGGCATCTTACGGTGGAAGCGCATATAATTGGGGAAAATGAAGAACTTTACAATAAGAGCTTGAGGCTGGAATTTGTGGGCAGATTGAGGGATGAGAGAAAGTTTTCATCTGTAGATGAGCTAATCGAGCAGCTTGAGAGGGATAGGGAGGAGACACTTTTAAGGATTAAGAGTTAAGAGTTAAAAAAAGCTGAAATCCGGTGGATTTCAGCTTTTTTATTTCTTTAGTTACGTTTTGACAGAATAGGCGGTTGGGAAACCGCCTACCCATAAAAAATACCCATAAAAAATATTCATAAAAATTATTCGGCTGCGGGGGCCTCTGCTGCGGGAGCTGCGGGGGTCTCTGCTGCAGGAGCAGGTGCTGCTGCGGGAGCAGGAGCGGATGTAGTGGGAGCGGCTGCAGGAGCAGTGGTGGCAGCAGGAGCCGGAGCCATTCCGGAGCGAGTCACAGGAGTCTTGATAGCGAATGAAGCGCAGATACTGATGACACAGATGAATATAGCAAGGCTCCAAGTAGCCTTTTCGATAAAATCTGTAGTCTTACGGTAGCCCATATACTGGTTGCCCTGGCTATAGTCAGAAGCGAGGCCGCCGCCTTTAGATTTTTGGATGAGAACAGCGCCGATAAGCAGCAGAGCTGCGATCACGATGAGAATGCTGAGAAAAATATACATGGTTATGTCGTTTGTTTAGGGCGGAAAAGGCTTTTCAGCCCCCCGATTGATTTATAAATACACGTTTAAAGCGACTCCAAAGAAATTACTTTCTTAAGGAATCGTATTTGGTCTGCAAAGTAAATACTTTTTTCTGGATTATTCAAACTTATTTCGGTAAAAATTTCCAATGCACGCCTATAATTGCCATTTTTTATCATAATTTTGGCAAAACTCTCCGTCAAAGAGGGTTTTTCCTCTTCTTTCGGTTCTCTTTTTGGTTTGATTCTTTGTGCAGGCTGCTGACTAAGGAAAGCATCAATCATGCCCAGAGTGGCATCAGCCGGAATGTCGGCGGAATATCCATCATCCTCGGCTTCTTTCTCAAGAATAGACGCATAATCGATTGCCGGAGCCACCAGAGGCACAACAGGGTCTTCATCTTCATTCGCATCGTCTACTCCCCCGCCAAAACGCTTAATGAAAGAATCAATAGTGTCAGCAGTGGATAAGTTTGGCAAAGCGGAAGTGCCATAAAAATCCTGGAAATCTTCAGATGCCTCTCCTAAAATGGCATGGAGGGCATCAGGATCCCCGATATTAGCTGAAATGCGACGACGGTGATGCCTCAGACGTTCGGGATCGCGCTCAAAGGCAAGCGCATCAATATCCGGGATAATATAGAACGGGAAGTTTTCTTCGGACTTCGTCCTCAGCACAGTGTTGTCAGTCATAAACTATTCATCTTTTACCAGTTGCCCAGCGTTGCGTTAAAGATAAGATCGACCAATTCGTCGCAGATTTCTTCACAGAGTCCATCCTGGACATCGGTGAGCATAAGCGAACTGTCAAACTGTCTGTAGGCAGAGAAAGTTTGATCTACGTCGTTGGCTGAATTTATATGGTCGGTATATTTCACTTTCACAGTAATCGTAAGTCGAGTCTCGGTAGCATAGGCATCTGTGCCTACAGCTTGGGGAGAAAGAGAATAACCTGTGATTTCACCCGTCATCTCAAGGTCTGATGTACCGTTGACCTCTTGAAGACGTGTCTGACGAGTGATGGTGTTCAGAAGCTTATTCTCAAATGTCTGCTGGAGTGGAGCATACACAAGAGCTGCACGAATCGGAAACTCCCCGACATTTATAGTCTTGTAAATATCATAGTTGAGAGCCGAGCCGTTAAACTTATAGCTTATAGTGCACCCTGCCAGCAGAATCAGAGCCGACACCACGAGTGAAAAATATGAAAGTAAGCGTCTCATATATTGAGGTAAATTGTCAAGAGATACCGAGGTCTTGCATTTTCCGATATAGAGTGCGAAGAGAAATCTGAAGCTCCTCAGCAGCGAGCTTCTTGTTGCCATCGTGGCGGGCAAGGGTCTCTTCAATCACTTTTTTTTCCGACCTATCGAGTGGGTTTCCAGAGAAGCCATCAGAGGGATGTTCCGGTGCCATAAGGGCACGCACATCATGCAGCGAACCTGCCCCCCTTTCAGGACCATCGGCTTTATCACTGACCATCTTCTTCAGGTTTTCAATCTCATCGCGCATTGAAAACAGCATCTGGAAAATCATCTTACGCTCCAGAGCTCCGGAATCGTCGGAAGGGGCAATCATGGGAGTCGACTGAGGATCATGATTGAGAGGGAGGGCTTCCAACAACTGGCGCCGGGAAATTTCAGATCCGGCTTCAAACAAAGCAAGCTGATCGATCACATTCTTCAGTTGTCGCACATTGCCAGGCCAATTATAGAGCATCAGAGCGCGTTTTGCCTCATCACTGAAAGATATTGGCTTCGTCATATATTTTTCAGCGAAATCAGCGGCAAATTTGCGAGCCAACAGTATTATATCATCGCCTCGCTCATGGAGAGCCGGCACGTGGATGACAACCGTTGAAAGTCGGTAGTAGAGGTCTTCACGGAAGCGACCTTCCGCCACAGCCTTCAAGAGGTCGACATTTGTAGCAGCTACCACACGAATATCTGTAGTCTGTACAGTGCTGCTGCCGACCTTAAGAAATTCACCTGTCTCAAGCACACGCAGCAAGCGTGCTTGCGTGGTGAGTGGGAGTTCAGCCACTTCATCGAGAAAGATAGTGCCGCCGTCAGCCTCCTCGAAATAACCCTTACGTGCGGAAAGAGCACCCGTGAAGGATCCTTTTTCATGGCCGAAGAGCTCACTATCTATAGTTCCTTCCGGAATTGCCCCACAGTTTACAGCTATATACTTCTTATGCTTTCTCGCCCCAAACTGATGAATAATCTTTGGGAAAAATTCCTTTCCGGAACCTGACGGACCAGTGACAAGCACCGACAAATCGATAGGGGCGACTGTCACTGCTCTCTTGATAGCCTCAATAAGAGCAGGAGAATCGCCTATAATCGACAAGCGCTGCTTGACTCTAAGTATCTCTTCGGGAATTTCGGTTTTCATCGTTGTTGATGTAGTCAACGAGTAAAGTTTGATCGAGAGATTTCATCAGTGGCAGCCACAACCGTCGCCACAGCCACAGCCTGCCTTATCACCTTCATCACCGGCACAATCACATCCGTCGTCGCAATTACCATGGTGCGAGCATCCACAACCGCAAGCATGCTTAGGATGCAGCTCCTCATCAGTGGCATCGCGCACTTCGATGATCTCGCCATCGAAATCTACAGTCTTTCCGGCAAAAGGATGGTTGAAATCCATCTCCACCAATTCAGGAGTGACTTTCACAACCCTGCCACTGACGATATCGCCTGTATTTGTCATCATATCAAGCACGGTGCCCTCTTTCACCTCAACGGCCATTTTGCCATCACGCATGAATGCCTCTACGGGCACTTGCTGTATCCACTCCTCATTACGCTGGCCAAACGCCACCTCCGGAGGAAGAGTCACAGAAAAACGATCGCCTTTTCCAAGGCCTTTGATCGTAGCCAAGAGACCGGGGATGACTTCATTGCTAACCCCATACACCATCACATCCGGTGCAGATGGTTTTGCTTCAAAAAGGACTTCGCCGGTATCGGCATCTTTCACTGTATATGCAAAGGCAACAAATTTGCCATCATCTATGATTTCTTTATTTTCCATTTTATCTTAAGCTTTTATATTATAACATTTATAATTCTAATAAGATTATAAATACTTAGAAGTTTTTTTAGTTACCATTAGACTTTACAGGGAGGCTGGGAAGCCTCCCTTCCATAAGGAGGCGGTTGGGAAACCGCCTACCCATAATTCAGTCAGCAGGGATATCGTCGGGGTCTTCCTCGGCAGGGATATCGTCAGGATCTTCTTCTGCGGGTATATCATCGGGATCCTCTTCTGCCGGGAGATTGTCGATGTTCTCTTCTGCCGGTAGCTCATCGAGTGCTTCCTCATCGTCGTCGCTATCTTCCGGATGCTTCAGTTCGTACTGCTGATGGATCTGACGGACGTCAAAATAGAAACCCTTTTGCACCTTGTCGCGCAGACGGCGAGCTGTCTCTTCTTCCGGCTCAACCATCAAATAGTCGAAACCGGGCTCTATGAAGTCAGCATCCACGGCATGATATCCCATAAGCTGCACCATATCATATTCATGGGCGGGATATATCACAAACCAAGCGTTCTCTTCATTCTCGCCGGTACCGGTGCTCTTTATTGCACCCAAAAGATGCTCAAGACGGTATTCCCATATCTTTGCGCTCATATCCTTCCTTCGCTCCTTGAGGACATGCACGAGGAAAGACATTTGCCTGAGGTCGAATGGATTGTCGAGGAGTGTGAGTTCTGCATATTTTCTAATGGTATCAATCTCCTCTTTTGTGTGGGAAGTCTTGTTGCGATAGGCATCCGTGACACTTGAATATGGGGATTCTCGATAAGGATCGTAGTCTTCCTGAAACATGTAGCCGAGATAGAGATGACGGAATTCATCGGCCGTCATGGTGGTGTCGTTGCGATTGAATTTCTTCATCAGCTTAGGGAAATACATAGGATTGGCAGGATCGAGAGTAGCCACACGTATCGCCTCAAGATCCGGACGCTCCACAGTCACCTGGCGTTTCGAAGATTTCTTAGTCTTCACTTCAGGACTTTTGGAATCGGGATTTACATCAGCAGCAGTAAGAGCCCAGTTAGCACCTCTGGAACCTGAAGAAGATGACCGTCTCCGTGTAGATTTCTTTCGGCTCTTAGTCGTGCTTTTCCTCTTTTTTGAAGAAGTGGTCCTTGTAGTTGATTTTTTCTTGGTGGTAGCAGTGGTCTTCGCTTTAGTCGACCTCTTCTTTTTTGCCGCATCCACTTCCAACGGAGCAGATATAGCCATAATCATGACCATCACAAGCATCCAAACGAATGCCCGGAATGTTCTGCCTGAGTGTATTATATTAGATTTCTGTGTAGATTCCGTCATATCAAGTTTTGGAGATACAGAAGTTGACCCCTATATAAGGAACGGAGAATTATTTATTTTGTTGCCTTGAAGAGAGGTTAGTTTTGACTCTGGCGGGAGGCTGGGAAGCCTCCCTTCCATAGAGGAGTTGGAAACGGCTGCTATTAGTTTGAATCTCTTTTTTTGATTTCGGGATATTCTATACGTGAGTGGTAGATCGTAGCAAGGCGCTTCTTGAAGGTGTCTTTAATCGCGTTGATATCCCTAAAGTTGATAGGCGACTCATTGTATAGGCCATCAGCCATTTGAGAATCAATTATCTTATCGACCAAAGCATTGATCGATTGCGGGCTATAGTCTTTAAGCGAGCGGGAGGCAGCCTCAATGGCATCCGCCATCATAAGGATAGTGGTCTCTTTGCTTTGGGGATTCGGACCGGGATATTCGAAACTGGACTTATCGACGACACCATCCGGGCTGTCGTTGACGGCAGTATTATAGAAATATTTAGTGACACCTTTGCCATGATGCTCCGCAATAAAATCTTTGATCACCTGCGGGAGTTTTTCGCGTGAAGCCATTGCAAGACCATCGGTGACGTGACTGATAATCTTACGAGCACTCGTCTCCGGATCAAGACCGGCATGAGGATTGACACCATGCTGGTTTTCTGTAAAGAAAATCGGAGACTCGCTCTTTCCAATGTCATGATATAAAGCACCAGTACGCACAAGAGTGGTATTTGCGCCAATAGCCCTTGCGGCCTCGGCTGCAAGGGTGGAGACCTGCATTGAATGCTGGAAAGTGCCCGGAGCCACTTCAGCGAGATTGCGCAGAATAGGACTATTGATATCGCTCAATTCCACCAATGTGACAGTAGAAGTGAATCCAAAAAGCTTCTCCACGACAAGAATAAGAAGGTAGGCGAAAGAAAGGAGTACACAATTGATGCCAAACACCCCCACCATACGCCACGAGAATGCCGTCACTGTGCCCTCAGAAAGAGTAAGCATCATTGCATAGCATACGATATAAAGCAGGAATGTGATGAGAGCAGTACGGAGCAACTGGCTTCTTCTTGAAAGATGATGAATGCACAAAGTGGCACTGATTCCAACCACAAACTGAATGACTACAAATTGGAACTGGAAAGGAGCAGCCAGAGCAGTCATCAGTATGCAGATGATGTGAGAGAATATTGCTGTGCGGGCATCAGTGAAAACAGTGATTATGATAGGGACTCCAGCAAAAGGAATCAAGTACAGACCATTGTTGAACACATCAGCTGATTCTATAGCCATCACCACGAAGAAGGTGATAAGCGCGACAATAAAAGTCACAGTCTTGAAATCTTCGAAGAGATGCCTTCTATAAAGGGCAAGGAACAGATAGAGCAAGGAGAATAAGATCACTATATATAGAGCCTGGGCGGTAGTGAAAAACTTCTTTGAGAGGGTCTTCGACTCCGTCTTATCAAGCATATCAATATAGTTGTTGAGATTTGTATAAATCTGAGCATCGATTATGTCGCCGCGGTCAACAATCCTCTGTCCCTTTTTTATCACGCCGAGTGCAGAATTGACATTAAGATACTCCTGATCACGGAAACGCGAGTCAGCGATAGAATCGATCACAATATTAGGCACCAGACTTGCGTTAAGAGCCTTCGCGACATCAGCGCTAAGTCTCGCCTCATGCGTAGCGGTAGACTTAGCCGCCACATAAGCCGAATCGACTGCTTTATAAGCCATATTGGGCGACATCATACCGGAAGCGTCGATCACTTTCACAGCATTCATGTCTTCCGACTCATCACTCACCCTAAGCTGCGAATGTGCGAAAGAGTGAATACGGTCATAAAGCTCAGCACTTACCACTCCCCTGCCATATACATCAGAAAGTTTTCTCACAAGAAACGAAGCATCACCGGGACTGACATAATTACTGATGATCTTGGCAAACCTGTCGACATTTCTGGCAGAAGCCCTGAAATCATTATAAACAAACGGAACAAAAGCCTTATCGATACTATCCCGCATAAGTTGTGCCGAAATAGAATCCCTCATCACAGGGGTATCGAACTCGGCAGTAAGCAGCGGATAGCGCCAGGGCTGATTGAGCTCGTAGCTGAAGTTCTGATGGTCACTCTTCATCAGAAGAAGGACCACAATCACAGAAGCAGTCAGAGCTACGGCAATCTTCAGCATCGTAGCGTTTGAAATCAAATCTTTTACTTTCATAATCTTGACTTTATGATGTTACGGGCATGAGCAGTGACACATTGTCCAAGCCATTTTTCTTCAGGAGAGACACATCTTACTGTAATTATCTCTACAAGATCGCCGCTATCGAGATGATGATCGGGAGTGACAAGACGACGATTGATCTTTCCACCTATGCAATGATCACCTATAGCCTCATCCACTGCATATGCCATATCAAGCACTGTGGCACCAGCAGGAAGACCTATAAGGTCGCCTGCAGGCGTGAACACGTAGATTTGCTCGGCAAAAATGTTGAAGCGAAGAGTATCAAGGAAATCTACCGCATTAGGCTCAGGATTAGCAAGGATCTCCTTCACAGAATTCACGAGATTGTCGAGCCGCTCAGTGTCGGTCTGCACACCATCCTTATACTTCCAATGGGCAGCATATCCAAGCTCAGCGATATCGTCCATCTTCCGGCTCCGGATCTGAACCTCAGTCCAACGTCCGGAATTGTCCCGAAGGGTAAGATGGAGAGCACGGTACCCGTTATCTTTCGGCGTGCGGAGCCAATCGCGTGTGCGATCGGGATGAATCGTGCGATCTTCAGCAAGAATATCAGCAATTCGGCGAGCAATTGGCTCCTCCAAAGCATCATCATCGTTCTCATAGATGACACGGACGGCATAAACGTCGAAGACTTCCTCAAACGGAATCCCCTTCTTCTGCATCTTGCGATAGATGGAATATACACTCTTCACACGAGCCTTTATCTCACATTCAATTCCTTCCTCACTGAGTCTCTTACGCAGTGGAGCGACAAAGGAAGCGACTATTTTCTGACGAATCTCATCGGTCTGTTCCAGCTTACGGCACACCAATTCATAAGCTTCCGGCTCCTCACAACGGAAAGCAAGATCTTCAAATTCGCTTTTCATCATGAAAAGCCCAAGACGCTCGGCAAGAGGAGCATAGACATACAAGGACTCCCGAGCCACCCGGCGGCGCCGCTCCGGGCGCTGGGTAGAGATATTGCGGAGATTATGCATGCGATCTGCCATCTTGACGAGAATCACCCGGACATCCGTGCTCATCGACATCATCATATCACGCAGTTTAAGAGCCTGCGTCTCAGCAGCGTGTCCGAAAATACCACCGGACAACTTATTGATACCTGCTACAATAGAAGATATCTGCGGTCCGAAGTTAGCCTCAATATCCTCAATACTTCTGTCGGAATGCTCCACAATGTCGTGGAGGAGTGCGCAAACGATTGTCGTAGACCCAAGACCTAACTCCCGGCTGCATATCAATGCGACCGCCAAGGCATGAAGTATATATGGGCTGCCGTCATTACGACGGCAACCCTGATGCGCTACGCGTGCAAAGCGGAATGCCTTGCCCACGAGTTCTACCTTACGGCGATGACGGCTCTCAACGTAAGATCGGAGCAGCTCATCATAAGCAAGGTCTATGTTTCTCTCTTCATCCGGGCTAAATGCCCTTGATGCGATTTGATTCATGATGGTTCATAAGTGATATCAACGCTTGATAAACTTCTTTCCAGCCCGGATATAGATACCCGGCTCAAGACCGGAGATGTCAGAAAGGGAAGCACTGCGCATGACAATACGCCCTGTCAAATCATAGACATCAGCAACGGCAGCCTCATCTGCCCCAATTGCATCCACAGCAGCGGGGATGTGGTCGGTCACAACAGCATTGATATATTCGCCGGTGTTAGCATCGATCAGCATAAGGCAAACCTTAGTATTGTTGAGATCAGCTATTCCTGAGGGAAGTGTGAAATCAAAAGAGAAGTCCATAGCCTCGCCTGCCTTGATCTCAGAGGGGATATAGCCACCCTTACCGTTGAAGCCGGAATATATACCGGCCGTCTCAATGGCACTTGTACCTCTGACGACATCATCATAATTCCACACGACAGTAGACTTTCCATAGACACCGTCCTTACCCCACTCGCCAAGACCAGGAGCCTCAGTAGTGTAGAGACCATTGGTCTGGAAGCCAATAAGACCGTCTTCCATCAAAATTCCGAATACATTGATATTTGCATTAGAACGATTGATTGCAGAGAGAACCGACACATCAAGAGACACTTTGTTTTGATCTGAGTCTATATTGGCAGCCTTCACGTCTATATCAAGAGTAGCCATCTTACCAAGTTCTTCCTCTACTTTCTGAAGCCAAGTGAGTCCGTCAGGGGCTGTGAAAATGTAGTCGGCCTTATCAAAATACATGGGCGAAACAATCTCTCCACGGGCCACACGACCTGTAGGAGCGGCATTGAGACCAAGGAATGAAGTATACTCCATGTGTTCAGAGCCACCAAACTTGTCGCCGGTATAGCTGTGTATTGCTACCGGAATAAAGAGGTCGCCAAAAAGATCCTGCAGATATTCGATGGTAATGATACCTTGAGGGCAGAATTGGCAGGTGGTACCTGTCATTTCTTCAAGCACAACTCTCTTAGTGGTCTCAAAGAGAAGGTCGCTTATATCATACTTCATTTCTATCTTCTCAGCACCGGTAGAGAAACATATGAGGAATGAATTTACAGCACCCTTCTCAAGAGCTACCGGCTTCTCGAATGAGAACGAACACATCTCACCTTTTTCGAGAGCTTCATCAGAAGAAATAGTCTCAATCAAATTTCCATCAGCATCAGAGAGAGTCAGCTGATAACCATCAATACCGTACTCTTTCATGACCACCAGACGACCCTTAATCTTGACTTCATCTTCATCCACGACCGTCTGCGGAGTATCGATGCTCATTACTGCAGCGACATCGCGACTTACAACAATGTCGTCTACAAAAACTACGGACTGGTTTTGGTTGTCGTTGACAAAAGCAATGTAAACATACTTACCGGCATATTTAGAAAGGTCGACCGTGTTAAGGGTCCAATCATCAGCGAGAGTCTCCTCCTTTGAACCGGGATTCTGCTTCTGATTGTAGACGAGCTCACCGTTGTAGCGGATTTTATCAACCATGTTCTTGGTGAGAATCGTCACTACATCCTCATTATCCCAAACGTAAACTTTCAGCACATCATTTTTGATGTTTCTATAGCTCTGCGACTTAAATGAAAGAGTAGCTTTATCGTCAGGGATAAAGAGCTGCGGAGTCACCATCCAGTCGTCGGATTTTCCAGCCGGATCATAGCTTGAGTGCGATGCAGCGGCGTAATTACCAACTTCGTCAGCATCATCAAGCACAGGCATCCATGGCATATTGTCAGCATCAAAGCCCAGCAAAGCCATTTCATCGGAAGGAGCATTATGGTCGCCCTCATAAAGCATCATACCAGCCACTCCGGTAGAAAAATCTTCACGGAATATGGTGTTGGATGTAGGATCGATTTCAGGCACATAGCTTCCATGGTAAGTGATTGAGAAAGCCTCGTTGGCTCCATCGCCTGAAAGGTCAGCCACGGAACCTGCACCGAAGTCGATACGATAGTCAGTGCCCTCGGCAAGACGCTGCTCGGTGACAGGATATATCATCACTTGATTGTTGCTGACAGAAGCGCTTAGAGAATAGAGGAATTCCTCAACGCCATCTTTAATCTGGACAAGACGGATATCGGGATTCTCACCGACACTCAGAGGAGCGTTGAAAGTCACCATCACAGGGTTAGTGGTGAAATTAATACGAGCTACACTCGCGCCATTGTCAGGAGCAAAAGTGACAGGCTTCACAGGACCAGCCTCACGGCCACGATAGCGTATTGATATTTCCTTATTGACACGTTCAGGATCGCCTGCTATACACATAGAACCTGCGGGAATCTTAACTGAATAGGATTTTCCAGGTTCAAGAGTATAGTTGCGGAAGATGACTTCGACTCTCTTATTATTGTCAGGTTGCACAGCAAAATTAATGGAACTGCGAACCACATTACCTTCTGCATCAAGAAGCTGCACACAGTTTTTTTCTCCTGTCACCTCAATGGGGCGCCCCATGTCGAGGACAATTTTCTGGAGCATTGAGAATTCAGCGCCGTCCATAGGCGAAACTCTATAATCGCCAAGAAGATCTACATCCTGACAGATCTCAGCCATCGGGCGGGGGAGTGAGACTACATAAGCAAAGCCCTGTGCATAGTCGCCTGCAAGAATCTTGAGATTGTCGGCCGAAACAGAAACGACTGTACCGGACAAGCCAAGATCGTCTTTGGTGACATCATTCATCCAATCAATACCATAGACTTGATTGAGGACAGCCTTCCAATCATACCAATAATTGCCAACTTTTGCCGCCCAATTACGAACAGGCGTAGATGTGGGTGTAGAGCCATATATCACGCCATCAGAGCCAATGGCCCAGACACCATATCCTTCGCCATCACCATGGAGAGAAAAGTTCTCCGGATCGGTGACAGAGCAAGTGAATGGCACGGAAGCATCCGAAGCCGTCATACAAAGGCCACCGATATGAGTGCCATCGGAAGAGAGCACGCAATCACCAACACCCAATATCTCATCATTAAGAGCTTTAAGTCTGCCATTTTCGTATTTCAGCCCCATAGGGAACCATTTAGCCTCATCGCGACGGTACATAAATTCCCAAGATGCCTCCGGGAAAGCGAAATCGACAGTACCAAGCAGGGTATTAGCATCTGGAGAGATGCCGGTCAACCGGACATTAAGATCATTATCGCTCCACTCAGCAGGATCTCCTCCTTCCTCAATCCTATCTTTATACATAGGGTTTGAGTCGATCATACCGGGAAGCTCAACGAGCTGCATACTTTCGAGATCCCACATACAAGGATATTCATTGAAGAGATCGATGCTGACACGGCCCACAGCATACTTGCCATCAGGTGTCATAGCAGAAACCGTACCACCATTGTACTTTCCTTTCGGGCGCGGAAGGGAAGTCCAACCGATACCCTCTTTCCAAACGGCAGGATATCCCGAATAGCTACCTCCAACTGTCTTACCGTCATTGCTCACACATGTGGCACCAATAGCAGCCGACTGAAGTCCTTCATTCTCTGTGAAAAGCTCCAGCGCCACCCCGGTTTCTGTATTCACGAGCCTCGGAAAAGCAGGGAAAGAACTATTGGCGGGATTCGGAGCATCCCCGACAGCCCACTGTCCGTTGGCCGACATCATAGAAAGTGAACCACCATAAAGGGGCTGCACCGACAATATCTTCGGGGCATCTTCAGCAGCAACAGAGAATGAGACTGCCGCAAACGCACCCATCATAATTGACTTGATTTTACTGATCTGATTCATAAATGTAAGGTTTCGTTTTTTTGATTTATTTGTTCCCGGACGGGTGATCAGACCCGTCCGGGATGATAATTTGTCTTGATTTATCATGATATATCATGATTTTGCATGATTTATCATGATAACGTATGATATTTACTTAACTACTACTTTCTTGCCTCCAATGATATAGATACCCTTAGAAAGAGACTTAAGATCAGCGGAAGAAGCATTACGGAGCACGATGTTGCCCTGAATGTCGAAGACATCACAGTTGGCAACCCCAACTACGGACGCAACAGAACCACCATTGCCTACTGTATAGTTGAGGCGAATTTCCGGGTTGCAGATACCCTTCTTGCCTTCAGACATGAAGAAGGCTTCATCACAAATGCTGCGAGCCGGAATGACAACGACATATGCACCATCCTCAGTGACAGGTGTGCTGAGATTTACGTTGATCAGATATTCATCCATCATGTCCCATGCGATAGCAGCCTCAGCCACAGGATCATCATCAACAGCGTCAGCCTTATATACATATGCTGTTGTGTTCCAAGTCATGACTACATCCGGGAATGTGAGTGAAATATTGCTGAGTTCACTTAGGGCTGAACCTGATTCGGGATCAACTGAAGTATAGTTGAACACTTCCTGCTCAGAAGGATCAACACCAGGATTATCTGAATTCTTGACAGTGTAATTGAAATGATACTCAGGATTGCACAGACCCTCGGCACCCTCGCTTTCATAATAATCACCATTTACAATCACATGGGCAGGAATAACAACATCATAGTTACCATTCACAGCGACAGGATCATTGAGAGTGACTACGATCAAATTATTTTCCATATAATCAGTGCGTCCAACACCAGTGGCAACAACAGACTTGTCAGCATTGTAGACATTTACCTCGAAGTCCTCGCAAGTCACGGGTTCGCCAAATGCGATGAGAATTGTCTCAAGAGACTCGACTGTAGAGTTCACTTCCGGAGTGACCTTAGTATATTCAAGAGCTTCCTGCGGATCAATGGGACCTACCACGCCATTTGGATCAACTGTATAGGACAGACGAATCTCAGGATTACAGATGCCTTTCTTACCATCGGTCTCGAAGAACTCGTCATTGCAGATGGCACGAGCCGGGATCACAATCTCGTATTCTCCGGCAACTGTCACAGGATCAAAAAGTTCGACATTAATCTTGTACCAATCATCGAAATCATACAATACTTGAGCTTCAGAAACCACTGACTGGTCAGCCTTATTGTAGACAATCGCATCCTTGCCAGTTGTATTTACAGGCTCAGGGTACAAAAGATTAATCACTTCAAGCGATGCTACAGTAGAACCGGCTTCAGGAGAAACAGTGTCGTAGTTGAACACTTCCTGCTCAGCCGGATCGACCACTGGATCATCGGGAGTGTTATCGAGATTGCCAGTGATCTGGAAACCGGAATAAAGGCTACGGCTGTTGACAGACTCGTATTGTTCGCCAAATACAAATGTACCTGTCGGGAAATAAATCTTGTAGGAACCTTCAGCCACAATGTTGAGAGGTTCTGCCGACCATTCTCCTTCAGGAATCCACTTAGTGAAATGGAATTCAGCAGCTGCACCGGAGTCTTCACCCTCAGGTTGTTCATACAATAAAGCACCGAGAGGCTGATCAAGGAGATTCGTAATAGTTATGTTGCCCCAATTGTATGTCATCTCTTCGCCGCTTACGGACTTGACAACGACTTCAGTGAGGCTATCAAGAGTCTCTCCCTTCTGCGGAGTGACTACGACAATCTCCTTTGCTCCGAGATCGCACTGCCATCCTGCAATGTAGTAAGTATTGTCACCTTCACCATCATCTCCCTTCAGCTGAGAGCCCTCAAGATCACGCACATACAAATAGATCACGAGCTCTGCATCTATAGTCTGCACGTACTCATCATTTGATAGGTCAAGTGTCCATACTGTCTTATCTTCGTTGGATGAGAGGTATGACTCCGGATATTCAGTGATACCAAACAGACCCTTAGGGGTTGCAGCCTTATACACATTGACAGGACCGGAGAAGGTATATGTAAAGACAGCCTGAGAAGGTTCAGTGATAACCATAGAGAAGGGTTCCGGCGAAATGCTCAACAGAGTCAGGTCTGAATATTTATATCCTTCAACCTTGCCAGTAAAAGTAAAATTCTTACGAGCTACCACAGGAGTTGGCCCTGCGTCAGTATAGTCGTTTGTGCCGTTATAAAATACAAATTCAGCAGAATATTCATGGTCTTCATAGAACTTGTAGGAATTAGCAACGGTCCAAGTAATTTCTGAAGTATCGCCGAGGCCACGCTCTGTGGACATATTGTTTGAGAAAACGACACCTTCACCGGTGGTAGTGTCAAAAATTTGAAGGACCGTATAACCGATAGCGTCATTATGGTTGGTGTTGATTTTCACAACCTGTTCGTCCCAAAGACCCTGAGGAACGGAAAAGTCGGGAGAAATGGAGAGAATCTCGAAATCGTCGAACATCGCACCGGCAAGTTCGGGAACTTCCACAGTATAATACGTAGTCTTTGGATCACTTGGTTGTCCTTGGGCATCAACGAGCATCCCTTCAGGAAATTCGAGAGTATACTCACCGTTGCCCTTAAAATCGGACAGATTGAATGAATATTCATATTGATCCCAGTCCGGATCGCAATTTGCAGCAACAGCAGTGATGGCATTTCCTTCTTCGTCTAACCAATAAGGCATGACATCCGTATTCTTAAGGCCACTTGCATTTGTTGCAAATCTGAGAGTCTCAAGCTTGTAAGCCTCCGTGACTTCCACGCTTGAATTTGGCTGAATGATAATAGGGGTCCACTCAAAGGCGGACGCACTTGCTACAGATGCCGAAGCAGCTGCCATAACAAGTAAATGTCTAATTTTCATAGGCGTATATATTAATAAATCACTAATAATCGAAGAATGAGACACGCTATAAACAGTAGGGTGGACGCACGAGCCGTGCGTCCCTACCAAGACTGATTATTGTATTCTCAAACGGTCAGTTTACGATGATCTTCTTGCCATTGCAGATATAGATACCCTTTGATGGGGATTTTACCTGACGGCCGGTAAGATCATAAAACACATTGTCAGCGCCAGTTGCCTGGATACCTTCCACACCTGTGGAAGCGGATTTGTATCTTACAAAAATATCAGAAGAGTGGTCGAGGCCATCGGCACAAAGGAGGCCACCAAGAGAGACTGCGATGTCAGTGTCAGCGTCAGCATCTATGGCCGGAGCCTTGAAATGATAGAGCATCGCATCGTCAGAATCGGGAGTAGAAGAAACCTCACTATAAGGAACCGAAACTTTATTTGCCACACCATCCTTTGTGAAAGAAAAATCGACCGAATCGAACTGTATCTTCTGTCCGTTGAGCACCCACATCTCCATTTCCTCGCCGCTATTGAGTGGGCTTCCAGCAGCAGGGACCCAGTCAGCGGCAATGCTATAGACCATACTTTTCAGCTTATAGCTGAAACCATATGAATAAGGGCTTGCAGCATATCCTGTAAGCACATACTGACCGTCAGCACTCTTGATGCGAGAAATGACGAGATCAATGTTGCTTTGTGCAGGAAGGCCAGGAATCATTTGCTCCGGGAATCGAGACACACCGCGAAGATCGACAGTGAGAGTAGCACCTTCGATGCTTACCGGAGGATGCTCAAAATACATACCGGCTTCAATATTATCTACATCACCATACTGAATTTCTGCAAGCGGATTGCATTTCGGGTCGAGATCACCACTGAAAATTAAGCTAACTTTGCCTTCGTTGCCATCGGGCATGTAATAAGTCAGGAAATCAGTCATGCCGCTGCCCGGAGTTCCAACTTCACGAATTAGTTCCACAGGTCGCGGTGCCATAGTATATTTTAACACAAGCTTTCCGGGGCCGTCACCTAAATCAGGACGATTTCCGGCATCATTTGCATCACGGATTCCGGTTATAGTCAACGTCAGGATGTCACCACCATTTATCTTTCCTGCACGATACAATTCCCTTAGCGTATTAAACCAATTGATTGTGATAGTGGAGTCAATCACATTGGGATTAAGTTCAACTTTTTCACCATTCACTTCAATAGTAGCCTTTGAGCATTTTACAGGGATACTGAAGACAGCAGTAGCATCATAGTTCACACTAAGAGAAACCGGATCATCGCCAGCTGCCGGAGTCATCGAAGAGAGTTTAATATCTTCTTTGCCTACAGAAAATCTAAATTTACCGCCGGCAATAGGAAATGCATTATAGAAATACACCGTCTGTCCCTCGTTGACAGAGTATATACGGACCTTCTCTCCGACAGCACTATAGTAACTTTGCGAAGAAATTATTTCGTTTTCATGAGCAGCATCTTCATAGACACTGATTTCCTCGCCAGTACTGAAGCAACGCATCACTCCAGACTCAACCGGAGTATAGAAACCCATGATGGGTGTCATTGACTCGTAATCGTAATCGACATTAGGCTGCATCTCACCGTAATCCATAGGTGACGCTGCATTTAAGGATACAGCCGCTGAAACGGCAGCAAAAGTAAGTAAATATCTAAGATTCATAAAAAAATCATTGGTTTGTTTAAGATTGATTGTTTAATTAAGAGGGAAACTATTTTAAAAATTATTATAAAACTTACCTCTATTTCGGGAGATGCAAATTATATTGAGTTAGTATTTTCGATATTTAAGTTACAAAAGTATAAATTTTTTTTTGATTTTCCTGTAAATCAAGTGTTAAAAAAATAAAAAGGGAAGGCCGCAGCAGCGAACTTCCCTTTCATAAAATAAGCAGGTATGTTTTATTATTTTATGGGGCGATGTGTTAATGCATAATGCATAATGCATAATTCATAATAAGCAGCCATTTGAAATCACATGACGCTTTTTAGAGGCGGGCTTTTTCACGCTCGATGTAAGCATCGATTGAGATGCCATTACCAAGAGAGAACTGAGGATAATCCTTCTTGATGGTCTCGTAGCATTTCAAAGCATCGCTGAATTTCTTCTGCTCATCATATACTACAGCCTGCTTGAGGAGAGCACGAGGAGCAATCTGAGGATTTCCATCAGCTTTCTTGACAGCATCCTTAAAAGCAGAGATTGCTTCATCGTATTTCTTAAGGTTTACATAGCAGTCGCCGAGGAGAACCTTAGCGTTGGCATCGAGCACCTTATCTTTGGAGCTAAACTTATTAAGGTATTTAGCAGCGTCCTCATACTTGCCAGCATTATAATACGACTGAGCGGCACTGAGAGAAGCAAGCTTGCCGGCAGCAGTGCTACCATATTCATCAGCCACTTTTTTATACTGTGCAGAAGAGAGGGAATCGTTCAAAAAAGTAGAAAGCTCCACCTTGTTGTAGGCTTCCATAGCCTTATTATTGGTAGGAATCTTGTAGAGATAGAGCCATGCAAAAGTGAGGCAAGCCACTACGAGGATGGCACCCATTGCGATGCCCATGGCTTTTTTGTTGGTCTCTATGTTACGTCCGAGGTCTGTCAGCCTGTTGTTGATCTGTTCGAGCTGATCCGGCTGCTCGGGGTTCTGGTTGCTTGATGCCATTTCTGTATATGTATTTCTTTATTATTCTATGATATACGCGAAGTATTGACAGGATATATACAATCCTTGCTCATTCGAAGCGCAAAGTTAATGATTTTTTTTGTGGTATGCAAATAATTTTGAGAAAAGTTTCCGAACATCATCGTAAAATATCTTTTGAGCAAGCATAAATTAAGGTTACTTCGGATACATAGGGCGCAGGCTGACTTGCTTTAGCTTTGGCGCAGGCTGGAAAGCCTGCTTTCCATATTACCAGACATTTGAGGGGAGATCTTGGAGGGAGTGTCCAAGACCTGTGGTGTATGGGTCAAGGTGACGGAGGGCTTTGTCAATTGGAGTTTGAGGATGGTTGGCAAGATCGATTTGGTGCTGGATAAAATCCCATGAGATACCGGTCTGCCTCATTAAGTCTCTGAGTTCGCCCATTGTCAGGCGGGCATTCTGGTAAAGCTCGGCAGATATGTGGCATTTTCGAGAGGGCTCTATTGCAGAGCCGGAGGGGAGGGAGAGGAGGATCAATTCATAATTCATAATTCAAAATTCAAAATTGAGTGCAAAGATAATCGGAATGACTGCCTATTTTCGGGCAGTGCTGTGTTAAATGATGTTAATAGGGTGAAAATATTTTGTAAGTTATTGATCTATAATTGGAATTATTTGTGATTCCCTGAATTGGTTTACGAAACAAAAGTTTCGGGCGGAAACGGCTTCGCGAGGATGTAGGAGGGATAAGACGCCGGAGGCGGATGGGGTCAGGAGATGCGGGACCAGTCGATGGATTTGGCGAAGCGGCGTTGGAGTTCGGCGTTGAGGATGGCGATGCTTTGAGGGGTGAGGAGGATTTTGCCATCGAGGAGACGCATGGCGGTGTCGCGGGCTTGACCCACAATCTGGCCATCGCGGGCAAGGTTGGAGACCTTGAGGTTGAAGGCAATTCCTGATTGCTGAGTGCCTTCCATGTCGCCGGGTCCGCGGAGCTTCATATCCGCTTCAGAAATCAGGAAACCATCGGTGGTCTCGGTCATTATTGAAAGTCGCTTCTTCGTCTCGGCTCCTATCTGATGCTTGCTCATAAGGATGCAATAGCTGAGTTCGGCGCCACGCCCTACCCTACCACGCAACTGATGGAGCTGCGAGAGGCCAAAACGCTCTGCATTCTCGATAATCATCACGGAGGCATTCGGGACATTGACCCCAACCTCAATTACTGTTGTAGCAACGAGTATCTTAGTCTCACCGGAAGCAAACCTCTGCATCTGCGCATCTTTCTCGGCAGGCTTCATCTTGCCATGGACAAGGCTGACGCCGACACCCTGAAATATCCTACGAATACGTTCATAGCCTTCCTCTGCCGACTTCATATCAATTTTCTCGCTCTCCTGAATGAGAGGATACACTATATATGCCTGACGCCCTTTGCAAATTTCATTCCAGAGGTGGCGATAGACTTCATTACGATTATCATCATAGCGGAGCCATGTCTGTATCGGCTTGCGACCGGGTGGGAGTTCGTCGATGACACTGACATCCAAGTCGCCATAGACAGTCATTGCCAATGTACGGGGAATTGGAGTTGCAGTCATGACGAGGACATGAGGCGGGACCGAGCCTTTCTTCCACAAGCGCGCACGCTGCGCCACACCAAAACGGTGCTGCTCGTCGATGACAGCCACGCCAAGATCGCGGAATTCCACAGCATCCTCGATCAAAGCGTGGGTACCGATAAGCATATGTATAGACCCATCAGCAAGTCCGGCAGCAATACGACGGCGTTCTGCGGCACGTGTGCTCCCAGTGAGTAATGCAGTGCCAATGCCGAGAGGTTCAGCCCATTTCGCCAATGCCTCGGCATGTTGGGTGGCAAGGATCTCGGTGGGAGCCATCAAGGCAGACTGCTTGCCATTGTCGACGGCAAGGAGCATCGTCATGAATGCCACGAGCGTTTTTCCACTGCCGACATCACCTTGAAGCAGACGGTTCATCTGCCTGCCGGTGCGCATATCCTCCCGGATTTCCTTCAAGACACGTTTTTGCGCACCGGTGAGTGGAAAGGGGACGACTTCAGAATAGAATTTATTGAATAGAGGGCCAACCTTAGAGAACACATGCCCCTGAAGCTGAAGATTGCGGCGGCGTGAAAACTCAAGGATATGAAGTTCAAGATAGAAAAGCTCCTCAAACTTCATTCTCTCCGTGGCTTTTTGCAGAGCCTGCAGCGAAACAGGACAGTGCATATTGCGAATTGCCTCGTCAAGAGGCATCAGCGAACGCTCCTTCATCACTTCGGCAGGGAGAGTCTCAGGAATAGCACCGACAGGAATGGAATCGAGAAGGTTAGAGGTCAAGGTCTGCATCAGACGCGTGGTGAAACCTCGTTTTCTTAACGTGTCAGTAAGTCCGTAGATGCCACGAAGACCTTGAGGGGGACGGGAAGGGTCGAATGTCTCAATCTCGGGATGCACAAATTGCCAAGCATTGTATTTGAAAGCAGGCTTACCGAACAGCACGTATTCTACACCAGGCCTATACATATTGGCTATGGTCTGGATTTTGGCAAACCAAGTGACCTGACAGAGGCGGTCGCCATCGGTGAAGGTAGCTGTAAGACGTTGCTTACTGCCCTCCCCTTCTTTGGTAAAATTAATGAACTGGCCCTTTAGCTGGATATAAGGCATCTCGGAGCCATAGAAATCACGAATGTGGTAGAATCGGGAACGGTCGACGTGGCGAGCAGGAAAGTAATTCAGGAGATCGGAATATGTATGGATATCGAGTTCGGAGGCAAGGAGCTTAGCCCTTGCCTCGCCGACACCCTTCAAATATTTAATGCTTGCCTGTAGATCCATAATTCATTCGGCGGTTGGGAAACCGCCGTCCCATAAGTAGTCGAGGACTTGGAGGGAGATGGCGATGGGGTCGCCTTCGGGCGAGGATGTATATCCCCCTTTCTTGAGAGTCCAAGGCTCTTCCATGGCATACCAGTCGATTACAGGGGCTGACGGGAGGGCCATGGCAAAGAGTTCGGAAGATGTCTTGTTGGCGTTTGGGCCTCCACCGAGTGCATCAGGACGCGGACCTGAATCTTCAGCCATTTGAGCATCAAGGGCATCCATCCAAGCTTTCCAGCGGGGATAGTAGAAATCTTTCAATAGACCATTCCACTCCTTGTTGGCATAATCGCGGAGACCGCCATTGTCGGCACATTCACGGTTGCCCCAAGTAGTGATCTGAGTGCGTGCGTTCCATTCATACTGGTCTTTTTCAGCATCGGTGCCACCCCGCTTGCGGGCAGCTTCAATCCAGGATCCAAGACGAAATTCAGGACGCGTACCGAGGAGACGGTCTTGCATAAGGAGCATATCAAGAAATTTCTGTGAAGATTCCTTGAAATCCTTGCGTGAGAATGTGCGATAGTCAGACATGGCTCGTTGATACTGCCGACGTCCCTGATCGGCAAGCGCCTGACGGGTAATGTCAACAAGGTCGTATTCGTAGTTGTTGTTACCGCGCATGCGGTCGGCGGCTTTAGCCATAAGGAGCGCCGCTTCGAGTGTCGTGGCGGGGTCGTAGTAGTTGCGCATTTTCGACCAAGACTTCACTTGGAAGTTGTTGAGTGAAGGGCGACCACAAAAGATGCTTTCGTGAGGGCCTTGCTGGTTGTTGCCGAGGGGACAATTGTAGATTCCGTCTGCCAGCACTTTCCAAGCGGCACGTATGTCCGGGTCATCAACACCATAACGTGCTTTCACATAGCCATCAAGCCAGTCCTCTTTTGTGGGTATATTATCGCCAAGCCATGGAAGCTCGCACATCAACTCAAACATAACGGGATTATTTCCGGAGCCTTCCATCGTGAGACCCATACCCTTCATATGCTTTGCGAGAGGGTTGGTCTTCGTCTGGCTGAAATTGTCGAGGAGCTGATCCATACGTCCATGCAGACCGACATTTGCACCGAAATTCTCAAGCATACAGAAGAGCCAGGTATGGTCGCCATATCCTTCGTCGCGTTTCCATACAGAGGGGATACCCCACATCGGGCGGCATTCGGAGAAGAGGTCGAGGATTATGAGTTCGCCCGGTTGAAGAGCCTCGAGCATCTGCGGACGGGGATTCTCGGTCCAACCCTGAATCACCCATTTCGCATCAGGATTGCAACGCTTCATGGCTTTCATGAGCTTTTCACCAGCCTTGCCATAGTCGACATCCACGTCGTTCATCTCATGGAAGGGATCCATGGAATAGTATTTTGCTTTGCCGTATAGTTTAGTAAGCTCATCGTAATAAATATCGGCTATTTCGTCAAACTTAGGGTCAGTCGGCAAGAGATTGGAGGGGCGCACGTAGCCATTCCAAGGATTTCCTTCAATTACGTCGAGACCGAGACGGGAGGCGGCATCGTGAGGCATCATGCCGCAATAGCCGGGAAGCACGGGAGTCATGCCGAGGGAGTTCATACGTGCAAGTATCTTTTTCTGAAGCTGTTCCTGATCCTTATACCAAGACTCGGGAAGGGGGCCACCCCATCCTTCAAGATTATTCATCGCCCACCAGGCGAGGAATGCGGGGCCTGCGATGAACTCCCCTACTTCCTTATCGGAATAACCGAGACGGAGAAGCATGTTGCGCCATGCCGACTCCATACCGACGATAGCGAGGGGCATATTGATGCCGTGGAGCGCCATCCAGTCTATTTCCTTCTCCCAACGGTCCCAGTCCCAGAAGGGCATGGAGTAGGAGAAGGTGCAATAATTGAAGTCATATCGCATAGTGAGGGGTGTCTCTTTTCTAATTGGCTCTTCTACCACGGGCAATACTTCGGGAAGAGTTGCGAGCATATTATTCCAAGTGAGGTTTATGCCGCAAAAATGCTTCAAGTACCAGTTTAAGCCGGTGGCAACCGATACGGAATTATTACCAACAATGTGAGGCTTACCATTCTTCATCGATATTTCGAAGAAGTCGGTGTCGGGGGTCGGGGACTTTTGGAGATCGAAAATAATACGCCCTTTAGAGCCCGGGGCTATGCGCTCAAGGAGAGCTTCAGAAGCCTTGTCTCCGGCAACCAAAGACATAAGAGGGAGGAGGAAGAGGAGGAATATCAGTATTTTCTTCATTATTTGGAGAATTATGCTCACTTCGTTGGCATCACAATCTCTTGCTTCGGGAAAACCGAGCCGGAGGCTCGGACACCGGAACAAACTGCTCATTGTGATGATATAATTGGATTTTTTTGCAAATTTAATAAAATTTTGCTTATCTTTGTGAATTAATAACAAAAATAGAATATAATATGAAGATAATATTGCTATCAGGGGGATCGGGCAAGAGGCTTTGGCCCCTTTCGAACGACGTGAGGTCAAAACAGTTCCTGCAGGTGCTGGAGTCGCCGGACGGACGCAAAGAATCAATGATACAGCGAGTGGTGCGCCAGATCAAAGCTACCGGAAATGCCGACGGCATTGTAGTGGCCACCGGGGAAGCGCAGGCAGGATATGTGAAGGACCAGCTCGGAAAAAGCATCGGCATAGTGACCGAACCTTGCCGACGCGACACCTTCCCGGCAATAGCGCTCTCATGCTCATACCTTGCATCGCAGGGTACGGATGCCAACGAGCCGGTGATAGTGATGCCGTGCGATACATATGCCGACGATTCATACTTTGAGACAGTGTGCAGGATGGCAGAGGCTGTGAAGCGTGGTGACGAGGAACTTATACTCATGGGTATAACCCCGACATATCCTTCAGAAAAATTCGGATATATTGTGCCGGAAAAAGGAGCAGAGTCTGATGGAAAAGCCATGCCCGTAGAGCGATTCACAGAAAAGCCGGATGTGGCGACCGCAGAGAAACTGCTTGCAGAGGGTGCGCTCTGGAACGGGGGTGTATTCGCATTCCGTCTCGGATACCTGATGAACATTGTAGAGAAATACATGCCGGGAAAGGATTTCAAGCAGATACATGCCGACTACGAACAGTTCCCGAAGATAAGCTTTGACTATGAGGTAGTGGAGAAGGCGAAGTCGGTGGGAGTACTCCCCTACACCGGCGAGTGGCGCGACCTCGGCACATGGAATACACTGACTGAAAAACTTCCTTCCACTACAGAAGGGGAAGCCAAACTCCATGACTGCGAGAACACCCATATCGTAAATGAGCTTGGGATACCGGTTCTTGGACTTGGGCTAAAAGACATTGTGATAGTGGTGTCGCCGGAAGGAATCCTTGTGTCGAAGAAATCGGATTCGGAGAAGCTGAAAAGCTTACTTTAATGCATAATTCATTTGGTGGCGGACGCACGAGCCGTGCGTCCCTACCGGTCTAAAAGAGAATATATACTTACATAAATGAAGAGAATACTTTTAGGAATGGCGGTGGCTTTAGGGATCAGTGCATCAGGTATGAATCCTTATCTGCCGCTTTGGGAGCATATCCCTGATGGAGAGCCGTATCTGTTTGATGATCCGGACGATCCGGGGAAGCAACGCGTATATATCTACGGAAGCCACGATATGCTCCGGTATATGTATTGCGGGACTGACCTTGTAGTTTGGTCGGCAGACCCGGATTCGCTCGAGAACTGGCGCTACGATGGTATTATATTCAAGAGCGACAAGGACGGCAATGGGAACGCACAGCCTGCTGATGTGCTTTTCGCACCCGACGTAGCTGTAAAGACACTTCCTGACGGCACGAAGGAATATTACCTCTACCCTAACAACCAACGTGGGGGACGCAACGGACAGGTGGCAAAGTCAAACCGTCCGGACGGGCCGTTTGAAGTCATCAACTGGGACAAGAATAATCCTGACGTTTGCGACGGACCATTTGGATTTGATCCCGCCGTCTTCGTGGATGATGATGGCCGTGCATATGGCTATTGGGGATTTGGGACGAGCTATGGGGCAGAACTTGACCCAAATACCATGTCGAGCGTGAAACCGGGTACAAAAGTGATCGAGAAGATGATCGGTGGTTTTGAGGATGGAGACGGCAACGAATTCCGTTTCTTCGAGGCTTCCTCCATCCGCAAAATAGACGATAAATATGTGCTGATATATTCACGAATGACAAAAGACGGGGAATGGGGTTTGCCACAGACCAACTTCACCCTTGCCTATGCCTATAGCGACAATCCGCTTGGACCTTGGACATACGGAGGCACCATCATCGATGGACGCGGACGCGACACGGATGCCAATGGCAAGGCTATCTATACCGGCACACCAAACGGCAACACACATGGATCGATACTTAAGATAGGTGACCAATGGTGGGTGTTCTATCACCGCCAGACAGGTACGGACGAATATTCTCGCCAAGCTATGGTGGCCCCAATAGAAGTATCAGTAGAAAAAGGCAAAGGCGGGAAGGTGACCATCACCGAAGCTGAATACACATCGGAAGGATTCGAAAAGGATGGACTCGATCCTCTGCGACTCTATCCGGCAGCGATAGCATCGCATTTCACCGGCAAAGATGGTGCATATCAGACATATCCGCGTCTGCACTACAGCGGATCGCATTTCCTGCCTGTCTATTATGACGATCACAACATGAAGGAACCGTATCATCCGGACTTCAATATCAATCCGGTCATAAACAACACGGATGGAAGCATTGTGGGCTACAAATACTTCAACTTCGACAAGCTTAACGGAGCGGAGAAAGTGGAGTTGGTGCTTGACTTGATACCTGCAGGTGTCGACGGGACCATCACAGTCTATACAGAGGCTCCTTGGAAGGGAAATGCCCAGCCTGTAGGGAAATTCGAGCTGAAGGCAGCAGATCCGATCAAACCGATGAAAATGAAAGCGGATGTCTCCGCAGTCAGCAAGCTGAAGGGGAAACATCCGGTGTATTTGGTTTTCAATACCCCGAGCGAAGAGTCGGTGTGCACGCTTGAGAGAATTCAATTCTCATTGTAGTGGCGGAGGATACGGACGCGAAGCTGGCGTTCGTAGGAGGCCTGCAGGCGGTCGGCGACCGCATTGATGTAGTCGGCTTTCGCCTTTTCATATTCGGTGGCATTCGCGCGTCCGTTGTCGTATTTCACGGTCATGGCGTCGAATGCCGCCTTTGTATTCTCGACCGCAGACTGCGATGCCTTTTCTTTGGCAGCGGCAGCTATTGCCTGTGCATGCGCTGTGGATACGGTCTTATATAGCTGTTGGCGGGTATTCTCAAGGTCAAGTTCGGAATTCAACTGCTCCATACGAGCCCTTGATATTGAATTGCGTGTAGAGAATCCATCGAATATAGGTATATTCAGAGAGAACCCAAGCGACTTTGAAAAGTTATGGCGCATCTGTGAAGCAAAACCCTCATTCTGAAATCCTGAGGTCTTATAGTAGTTAGTGCCAAGTCCGGCATTGAAAGAGAGTGTCGGAATGTATCCGGTCTTTGCCACTTCCACGTTTTCGCCGGCAGCCTGCTTTCTGATCACAGCTGCCCGGAGAGTATGATTTGCCATCTGCATATTAGTCCAAACTTCCTCAAGGGAAGGCATCGGAAGAGTTTCCTCCTTAAGGGGGATGATGTCGAAAGACCCGTCGTCTTCAATATCAAGAAGATTTGTCAGGTCAAGGAGGGCCATCACACTGTCGTTTTGGGCATTGACCACAGTAAGCTCGTCACGGCTAACCTGTGCCCGCGCTTCGAAAAGATCAAGCTCAGGAATCTTTCCTGCCTCGAGAAGAATCTCACGACGTTTGAGTTCATCTCTCGACACGTCAAGACTCATGCGAGCCACCCCGAGAGCCTCACGCGAGTAGAGTGCCTGAAGGAAAGCCGCCATGACATTGATAGAGACATCGTCCTTGATGGCCTCAGACTGCTCTATAAGAGCTTTTAGGGAAGTCTCTGCATACTTGACAGAACGCACCACTCGAAGACCTTGGAAAAGAGGCACTGAAAGCTGGGCGCCAACAGAGAAAGAACTGGTGTTGCGGTTGGCATAAGTATTGTCGGCTGTCAAGCCACGGCCGAAGCTGAAGTTCTGGCTGCCGTAGCCACTGAGGTTTGGAAGGACACGGTCTTTTGCCTCGGTGACGGCAAGTTCTCCCTGACGGGCAGCGTTGATGCGTTGGCGAACCTCGACATTATGAGTCAAAGCGTAGTTGATGCAAGAGTCGAGGGTCCATGCCCTTTGGGCGTGGAGTGGAGTGTGGAGAGCGAAGATTGAAGAGAGGAGAAAGAATAGGATATATTTTTCCATACTGGCATTTTGATTTTGGCAGGACGCACGAGCCGTGCGTCCCTACAAGGTCATCTTTGAAATTATTGTGAGAGCTTTTCGGCGCGGATTACGTCTGATTTCTTCAGACCTTTTTTGATCTCGACGTTTATGCCATCAGAAAGTCCGGTCTCCACGGCGCGACGTTCGAATTTTGGAGAAGGAACAGTGTCGGTGCGGACGAAGACGAAAGTGCTGTCGCGCTCAAAGACAACGACGCTTTCGGGAATACTCATGACATCTTTTGCTTCAGAAAGAAGAATGGTGGCGTTGGCGCTATAGCCTGAACGAAGAGCGGAGACATCGTCGACTGTAAGGGCAGCCTTGATTTCAAAAGTATTTGCCCCATTGTTTTCAGTGCCTTTTGGAGAGATATATTCAAGAACAGCTGATGGATGAAGGTCGGTGACAGCACCTATGGTAATGTCCATATTCATACCCGGCTTGAGAAGGCCGACTTCGGTCTCATCTACGTTGCCCTTAAAGATAAGGTTGGTCATGTCGGCTATTGTAGCAACTGTGGTGCCATCATTCATGGTGTTGGCCTGAATCACTGAAGAACCGACCTTTACGGGGACATCAAGTACGAGTCCGGTGATTGTAGCTCGGACGAGAGTATTACTCTCCTGAGCGTTGAATTGAGACACTCCTTCCTTCACGATACGGTAGGAGTCTTTTGCATAGCTTAGATCCTGACGTGCCTTTACAAGGGTCTTCTCCGCGTTTTCGTATTCCTCGCGAGAGATTACCTTCTTGTCGTAGAGATCCTTTGAACGGTTGAATTTCACGAGCGCATCATCTACCTCCACTTGAGCTGCGTCGATGCGTGACTGTGCATTGGATAGCTGTGAGGCCTCCGGAATGACCTTGATACGAGCAATCACATCCCCTTCATGCACAAAGTCGCCTGCTTCCACATCAATCTGGGAGATGATGCCGGATATCTGAGGCTTTATCTGTATCTCGTCTCGTGGTTCGATCTTACCATTGAGCACTGTGGTGCGACGGATATCTGTCACTTCGGGAGTGACTGTGGCGTAATGATCCTCTTTGGGCTGAGAGTTGCGATAGAGGAAATAGAAGGTGCCGAGCACGATGGCGGCTACGATGATCCAGAGTAGGATCTTGAAGAATTTTTTCATATTTGATTGAGAAATTTATTTAATTGAGAATTGGGCATTTTGATTTATCATGATTAAACATGATTTATCATGATATATCATGGATGATTTTAATTTGATGATCTATATTATTTGTCGTTGAGGGCTTCGATGGGTTTTATTTTCATGGCGCGGATGGCTGGGATGGTGCCTGCCAAGGAGCCAAGGAGAAAGAAGAGGGCTACTATGGTGATGGCTGCGCGGAATGTGAGCTCGAAACCTGCATGACCGAGGATAGGATCGTAGGTCAGCTTGTCGGCGATTCCGAGTACCAAGGCACCGAAGCAGACACCGAGAGCACCGGCTACAAGAGTCAGCATGATGCTTTCTGAAAGCACCTGGATTGTGATGTCGAGGGGTTTAGCTCCTATGGCTCGGCGGATACCGAACTCTTGGGTGCGTTCTTTCACCACTATCCACATGATATTTCCAACACCTATCACCCCTGCCAACAGGGAGCCGAAACCGACAAAGAGGGCAAGTAGAGAAATGCCGAAGAAAAGATTGTCGATCATCTCAAACTGCTCTGAGATATCCATGAACTCAACGGCGTTTCTATCGTCAGGACTTATCGAATGTGCCGATGAGACGATACGCCTAATGACGGGTTCGTTGTCGGAAGGTGACCGGCCGGGAGGCGCAGTATAAAGAAAGAAGCCAACGCTATTACCCCAGTTGAAGGCCCTCTTCATGGTAGAAGAAGGAAGGATGACACTCTCATCGATGCGACTGTTGATCTGCACTTCGGAAAGCTGGGAGGCAACCCCAACCACCTTAAAGAATATGCCGTCAAGACTGATGTAGCGACCGATGGGAGAATCATTGCCGAAAAGAGAAGTGGCCACGTCCTTCCCCACCACTGCAACCTTACGTTCGGCAGCGACATCTCCATTGTTGATGAAACGACCTTCGTTTATTACAGGGATCAATATCCGACCGTAGTCGCCGTCAACTCCGGAAACGGTGGCAGACTTTGTCTTGGTCCCAAAAGCCGCGGTGCATCTTCTGCTGTTCATTTCCGAACTGTACTCAATGGCAGGGGCAAGCTCACGAATAAGCTCAACATCGCGGGTGGTGAGATTCCAGCCGGAGCCCTTGGTGAATCCTTTGTATGGCTCTGTCCTGCGATTCGCGAAGACGGCACCGAGA